>DAOTCE010000013.1 GCA_035452965.1 Candidatus Paceibacterota bacterium
CTGCGCAAAACCCAGTGGCGGAAGGCGATGCTTGCTTGAAAAGGTGCGCCCTAGCGTTGAACCGCCTTTAGGCTTTAGGCCTTAGCCTCTGGCCCTTATCCTGCGTGCCGGATGTCTCAGATGTTGAAATCCTCCGGCGCAATGGCTGCCGCGACCCTCACCAGCCGCGTCCTGGGCATGGTGCGCGAGATGGTCTATGCGGCATTCATGGGCAACACCTGGGTCGCCAGCGCCTTCACCCTCGCCTTCCAGGTGCCCAACCTTTTCCGCCGCCTGCTGGGCGAAGGCGCGCTGACGGCCGCCTTCATCCCTATCTTCAAGCAAAAGGAGGTCAAAGAGGGGGAAAAGGAAATGTGGCGCTCCGCCAACGCCGTCATCTCCGGGCTGACCACCGCCGCCGGCGCGGTAACAGTACTGGTGGTGCTCGGGATCTCCCTCATACTCGGCGCCGGAAAATTCGAGCCAGAGACCCAGCTCATGCTCCGGCTCTTGCGGTTGATGTTCCCCTACATGCTATTGGTCTGCCTCGCCGCCGTGTTCATCGGCATGGCCAACGCCCGCGGCCACTTCTTTGTGCCGGCACTGGGAGCGGTGGTCCTCAACGTGATCATGATCGCCAGCGTGCTGCTTTTGGCCCCGCGCATGGGAGACCAACTCCAGGAGCAAATCTTCGGCCTTGCGATTGGTGTCCTGGCGGCCGGGTTGGCCCAGGCGTTCTTCCAGTGGCCGAGCCTCGCGCGCGAAGGCTACCGCTATGAGTGGGTCTCTCCCTGGCGCAACCCTACTGTCCGCGATGTCGTCCGCAAGATGCTGCCGGGTTCCATCGGCGTCGCCGCTTTCCAGATCAACGTGCTCATCACCCAGTGCTTCTCATTTTGGTACGACTCCACCATCGTCGCCACCTTCAACTACTCCGTGCGGTTGATGGAGCTGCCGCAAGGCCTGTTCGGAATCTCCCTGGCCACCTATTTGCTGCCGACCCTGGCCGGCCTGGCCGCCGCGAAGAAGCTCCCCGAGTTCCGCCAGACGCTGGCCCAAGGCTTGAGCTACCTGGCCTTCGCCAACCTCATCGCCGCGGCTATCGCCCTTGCGCTGGCGGTGCCCATTGTGCGGCTCATCTTCGAGCACGGCAAATTTGACCAGGACGCCACGCAGCGAGTCGCCCTGGCGCTGGCCTGCCTGGCGCCGGGGCTGCTCATGTTTTCGGCGAACAACATCCTGGCCCGCGCCTTCTTTGCCCTCAACGACATCAAGACCCCTATGAAGATCAGCATCGTGTGTCTTGTGCTGAACCTGGGGTTTGCCCTCTGGCTGGTGCAGTCCCACCGCGAAGCCGGCCTGGCCGTGGCCAACTCCCTGAGCGCCTCATTGAACACGGCATTGCTGGTGTACGCGCTGCGCCGCAAGCTCTCGCGCCTGGACCTGACTGGCCTGCGCCGCGCGCTGTTGGTGCTGGTCCCTAATGCCCTGCTGGCGGGAATGGTGGCTGCGGCGCTGGCCTGGCTCTGGGACCACCATCTCGGGCATGCCACGCTGATGCGCCAGGCCGGCATGGTCTTCATACCCGGCGGCGTCGCCGTGCTGGTCTACTGGCTGTTCGCGTTGTGGCTCAAAGTGCCCGCCGCCCAGGAGATGACCAGCCTGCTGGGGCAGCGCTTCCGAAAGCCGCGTTAGGCTTCCTCGACAACCTTCCAGCCGGTTGCCTCGGCCAACGCGTAAATCGGCTCTTTCAGATCGCCGTAGAACGTCACCCGGTGCCAGCTCCACTGGTCCCACATGCGAAACAGCTTCTCGATGTCTCCAACCGGCTCGGCGCACAGCTTCGTGCGGCAGGCGCGATCATCCGGATCGTTGGCTACTGCCAGCGCGCGGTGGAACAGTATTTCCTTGCGCCCCTGGTCAAACTCGAGGCTGGTCGTCATGTAGCCCGTCGGCAACAGCGACCGGACCGAAGCCCCCTGCCGGTCCTCCGAGTGCGTGAGAATCTCGTAAGGGTTCATCTTCCCCTCCGGGCCGAACGCCTTGCTGGGCGCCACGCAATGCGCGTAAATGATCTGCCGCTTCGAGGTGTCAATCACCGGATCTGAGATGTACCCGGGCCGCCCCTGCGTGAGCGTTGTCCCGATGACCATCGTCGCGGCTGAGCGCACATCACACTCGCAGCCGCCGATGAACCCTTCGTTGTTCAGTTGGTAAAAGCCCAGGCACGGATACGCGTGAATATGGCCCCCGTAAAACCCGCCGAGGCAGTTGATGGTCAAACCCTTCGCCCCGTGCCTGGCCAGCAGCGCCTTCTCTGCCAGATACATCGCCGCCGAGTTCTCCAGTTCCGCGCGCGTGACGCCTTCAATCTTCCTCGCCTCCTTCTCCCAACGATCCGCCACGGCTCGGGCCTCGTCCTTGTCCGCCTGCTTCCAGGCCTCGTTAAGTTCCGCAAACGGAATCATCTCCACCTTGACTCCCATCACCTCTCCGCCCGGCCCGGAATTCTGGTCTCGCACCGCGAGCACTTTCGCTTCGTTCAACCGGCGCGCGCATTCATCCGCGGCGAGGCACTTCACCGGATCCGCCTTGCCCGCCAGGCGGCCCGCGCCCGGAGTGCCTTTGATCCGCACCCGTTCCGTCGCCGCTACGAAATCGGCCGCCGAGCCGCCCCGCTTCGCCACCTGGAAGCACTTCACCGCGGCCACCAGGTCCCGCGGTCGCGACGAAGCCACAAACCCGACGTTCGGCGCCCCGCTGCGCAGGAACGCCGCGGTATACACCAGGAAGCCCCCGCTGCCGCCGAATTGGAAATCCGCGTAGAGCACCGGCTTGCCGGAAGTCGCCATCGTCTGCACCACGCGGTTCCAGCAGTTCATTTGGTAAACCACGTAACCGTCAATATTCCCAGCCGCCCGGTCCGCCTCCAGCAGCTTCTTCGCCTGCTCCTCGCCGGTAGCCATTGAACTCACGAACTCAAAGCCCGCGCACTCCTTCGCCAGCAGCGCGTTGATGCGATCCATGTGCGGGCGGAAGTCGAAGCCATGATTCGGCCAATCCGGCTGCGCCTGCTTCTCCGCGTGCAAGGCATACACCACCCGGATGCGCGTCTTCTCCCTCGGCTCTGCCGCGGGCAGCCACGCCGGTGCCGCCAGCACGCCCAGCGCGCCGGCGGTGGCAGTGCCCGCACGGGCAAGGAAGTTTCGCCGGTTCATGGGACAGCCGGCACAGCCTGAGAAGAGGTGGTTTGCTTTCATATCGGTGTTTTGTTCTTAAGAACAGTTTCAGAAGTTCATCGCGTGGCTTCGTTTACCCGGACCTGCGGCAAGCGCGTCAGCCGCCCGCGCAGCAACGCCTGGCGGCGCTCGGATAACTCGCTACGTATCCGGCTCATGTTTGCGAGTCTATTCGCCGCTGCAACGGGGTCAAGCCGGCAGAAATGGTCCCTCGATTCAACCCGACGCTGCCCGGATTCACGCCCTACCCCCCGAGGGAGTCTCACCGTATCCACACCGTATCCACACCGTATCCACACCGTGGATACAGCCTTGACATCAATGGCGGAGTCTGGCGTAACCCATTGTATTTGATGCACTTACGCTCCAATGGCCGCTGGGGGCCTTTTTTGAGGCCAAGAGAGCGTAAAAGCGCGGCCGGAAATCGGCGTGTTTGCGCGGGCAGCCCCTAACTTCGCGTCAGCACATTGACCAGGCAATGCAGGCAGCCAAAGTGCCGGTAAGCCGTCGTGCAGTCCACGGTCCGGACCTCGTATCCGAGACGTTCCCAGACCGCGCGGCCGGCGGCATTCAGCGGCTCCACGCCCCGGTAGGACGGGAGATAGACCAGCCGCCGGCCTCCTTGCTGGTCCATCAGCACATTGACATACGTCAGGTAAGTCCTCCCATCCCGCGCGGGCAGCACCGGGATGCGCACCACCCTGTAACCTGCCGCGGCGCATTGAGCGGCAACCGCGTCGAAGAGGCGCTGCGTTGCCGCCGTAAAATCCGGCCCCCCGGGCAGGTTCATGAACTCCTTCGTTGCGGCGCGGTCATGCTCCGCGAGTTGAACGGCCACCAACTCCCGCGCCAGGCCGGGATCGCCCACCAGCATCGTCCTGCCGCCCGCCGACGCCATGAACATCCCCGCGTGGTGGTCGGGCGCTTCGTCGAGCAAGATCACGGGGCGCCTCAGTTCACGTGCCAGGAGGTTGATGAACTCGGCCCGGCTGGCCACGGTCTGCTGGATGTTGCGCTGCAGCACCCGCGGCATGACGAACACGTTTTCGCCGTCCGTCAGAAAGTCGCCCCCGTCGAAATACAAGCCGCTGCGCCGCGCCCGAACGGACGGCCCCAGCGCCGCCGCGATATCCATTCCCACCCGCTCATCCCCGGCGCGCGCGGGCCAGATTTCCCCGCCGGCCTCGCCACGCGGGCTCCACAGCGTCGTTACGCCACCGGCCGACGGGCCAAAAGCCAGCCAGCGATCACGCGACCACGCCGTGATGGGATGCCCAACCACTATGGGCAGGAGCCTGCATTTGACCGGGCCCACGCTGGCGGCGAAGTCGGCAAACGCAAGCCGGTCGGGACAGACCACGTGGACGCGAACGTCCCCGTCGAGCGCGCCCAGAAAATCGCGGTGCACCGGCACCACAGCGTCTCTGGCGGACGGTTCATAATGCAGCACCAGATCCCGCAACTGACCGTCGCACTCCGAGAGAACCGGCCCGGACGGCGCCGCCCTCCGGTCCGGGCTGGTGCTCAGGGCCAGAATGGCGCCCCCGCCAACCAGGCCGATCATCACTCCGACCAGTCTTTGCCAACGAAACATACGCGCGGATTTCGGAATGGAGGTCTTGTTCGTCTTCGCGTTTCTCGCCGCCAGGAAAGCTATTGAAACAAAGCCACTGCCGGCCCCGCATTGGTCGCCACGGTCGAGAAGCTCAGCGCCGTTATCCCCAACAGCTCCAACGCCAACTTTGGGCCCGGCTCCCGCAGCGAAACGTTAATGATGCTGTTCGGCGGCAGGTTCGTGCGAGTGCTCAGCATGACCACCTTGGTCTCCCTGGGCTGGAGCGTCACGACCTGCTCCGCCTGCCACAAGGCGGATGGCAGGCGGATGGTGCGCGACAACGCGTCCATCGGCGAGGAGGCGGTCATGGCGATATCCACCGTGACGCTGGCCGGCTCGTCGGTCGTGTTGAGCGCAGTCAGATCGAACTCCGCCTGATCGCCCGCCTGGAGAACCCGGCCGCCCGCCGGGGCCAGCGACAGCTCGACTCCGCGCGAGACCAGCCGCGCCTTGGCGATCTTGGGCAAGGGCGCGTCGGCGTCATTCCCGGCGTCCAGGGGCGCCGCCAGGAACGCCGCTACGGTTAAGGTTGCGGTCCCGAGGGCCGCGGTGGTCATTGTCATTACGTCTTTCGCTTTCATGCTGTTTCTTTCAATTCACAAGGTTCACTCGTTCTCTGCCCGGCCATCCACGGGCCGCGGCAGCTTTCTCGCTCCACTAAAGCCCAAACCGGCCGGTGAGTTGTCAAAGCGGGGTAAGATGTTTGTAAAAAGGTTGTCTGGGCGCGGCTATCACCAAAGCAAAGGCAGAACTCAAGCGCAGCTAATGCCCCCACTTGCGCCCGCGAAACTCTGTGCTACGTTCCTTCGGTTTTACTAACTCAGACCACCAGGAAATATGCTGAAATTATTTGCGCTAATCACAGTTGCGAGCCTGGCAGGGGCCTTGCCGGTTGCGTCCGCGGGCGACATCACCGGCACGATCACCCTCAAAGGCCCGCCGCCCAAAGAAAAGGAAATCACCCCGCTGATGGAGGATCCAAACTGCGGCAAGTTGCACACCAAAATCCCCACCACCCGCTTCTATGTGGTCGGGCCTAAAGCAGAACTGGCGGACGTGGTCGTCTCCATCGAGGGCATCAGCGGCAAATCCACCGGCGCCTCCGCGCCGCCCGTCATCCTGGATCAAAAGGGCTGTGAGTACATCCCCTCCATCCTGGCCGTTCAGACCGACCAGAAGATCATCGTCAAAAACTCGGACCCCATCCTGCACAACGTGCACAACGTGCCGGCGGCGGGTTCGGGCAACAAAGAAAGGAACGAGGCGCAACTTCCCAACGGCGCCGACCTCACGTTCTCGTTCCCGAAACCCGAAAGTTTCCTCAAGTTCAAGTGCGACGTTCACCTCTGGATGTTTGCCTGGGTGAGCATCTTCGATCATCCCTACTTCGCCGTATCCGACAAGGACGGCTCCTTCAAGATCGCCAATGTCCCGCCCGGCAAATACAAGCTCCAGGCCGCCCACCGCAAGGCGGGCACCGTGACCCGGGAAATCGAGGTCAAGGATGGCGAGCCCGTCAAGGCCGATTTCACGCTGGAAGCCAAATAACAGGGCGCAATGGCTTCCAAAGGGTTGCATCGGTTCGCCGTCCTGACGGCCCTCGCGACGCTAGGTTTGATTGGCGTTGGGGGATTGGTCACCAGCCACGGCGCCGGCATGGCCGTGCCGGACTGGCCTAATACTTACGGCTACAACATGTTCTGCTTCCCCATCTCGCAATGGGTGGGAGGCATCTTCTACGAGCATACCCATCGCCTGGTCGCCTCGGCCGTCGGCCTGCTGACGGTTGTCCTGACACTCTGGCTCCACGGCACCAGCGCCCGCCCATTCATGCGCTGGGGCGGCTGGCTGCTCCTGCTGCTCGGCGTGGCCATCGCAATCGCCCTGCCACCGCGCCGGGTGGACGGCTTGGTCGTCGGCCTGACTGGTTTGGCGTCGCTGAGCGCGAGCTGGGTTTGGCCGCGCTGCCAGCCCAGCCCCAAGTGGCTCCGGTGGTGCGGCCTCGTGGCGCTCCTGGCGGTCATCCTGCAAGGCGTCCTCGGCGGCTTGCGCGTGGTCCTCCTGCAAGACGCCCTGGGCATCGTGCACGCGACGCTCGCCCAGCTCTTCCTTGTGCTGCTCTGCGCCATCGCCCTCTTCACCAGCCGCTGGTGGCAGACTGCGCCGGTCCGCGTCCCCCCGGCTGCCGGCCATCAACTGCCAACCCTCTTCCTCTTCGCCACCCTCTTGATCCTCGCCCAACTGACCCTGGGCGCGGTGATGCGCCACCAGCACGCCGGCCTGGCCATCCCGGACTTCCCGCTGGCTTACGGCAAGCTGTGGCCGGACATGGATTCGGAATCGGTCGCCCGCTACAACGCCCAGCGTCTGGAGATATTGGCCGTCAACCCCATTACGGCCTTTCAGATTGCCTTGCAGATGATCCATCGGCTGCTGGCAGTGTTGATTCTTGGCGCCGTCGCCTTTGCCGCCTGGTCTGCCCGGCGCGCGCTCGGCGCAGGCCACTGCTTGAGCCGCCTGGGCCTGGTCTGGCTTGGGCTGATCCTGGCACAAGTGCTCCTGGGCGCGATAACGATCTGGTCCGACAAAGCCGCCGACATCGCCACCGCCCATGTGCTGGTCGGGGCGCTCTCCCTGGCGCTGGGCGCGCTGATCAGCATGTCCCTCGTAGCGGCATCGCGGCAGAACGGTGCTGACTATCGAATTGCCAACCAACGGCCCGCCGCCGAATCGCGGCTGCGCTCGGAGCCCCAACCCTCCGCCAGTGCCGGTGCCGCCTGATCATGCAAGCCACTGCCCAACCCCTTGCCAATCGCATCTCTCAAACGAGAGTGGCCGCCGACGTCAGTCGGCGCATCATTGTCACTCCGAAGCTGGCGCCGGCTGATGTCGGCGGCTACGCCCTGGCGGAGAGCCTCGCAGCCGCCGGAGCGTCCAGCCTGAGCCGGGCCGCCTTTACGGAGAAGACCTGGCTGGCAGTCTATGCCGATTTGTTCAAGGCGCGGCTCACCTGCCTGGTGTTGCTGACCGCGGCGGTCGGGTTCTACGTCGGGTTCCGCGGGCCGGTGGACTACTGGCTCCTCGCCAACCTGCTCATCGGCACGGCCCTCGTTGCGGGCGGTGCGGCGGCGCTGAACCAGTTGCTGGAACGCGAGCACGACGCCAGAATGCGCCGGACGCAAGATCGTCCGCTGCCTTCCGGGCGCTTGCAGCCGCAGACCGTGCTGCTCATCGGCAGCGTGGCCGCGGTCCTCGGGCTGCTGTATCTCGCCCAGGCCGTCAACCTGGCTACGAGCCTGGTCGGTGCGTTGTCGCTCTTCTGTTATCTGTTCATCTACACGCCGCTCAAGCGCGCGACCTGGCTCAATACCGTGGTCGGCGCCGTTCCCGGCGCGCTGCCACCTTTGATGGGTTGGACCGCGGCGCGCGGGGAATTGAGCGGCGAAGGTTTGGCCCTGTTCGCCATTCAAGCCTGCTGGCAACTGCCGCACTTTATGGCCATCGCCTGGATCTACCGGGAGGAATACGCCCGCGCAGGCTTCCAAATGCTGCCGGTGCTGGATCCGCGCGGACACCGCACGGCCCGTGTGGCTCTCGGCTTCACCTTCGCCCTTTTGCTGGCGAGCTTGTGGCCATTCCTGCGGGGACTCACCGGCCCGATCTATCTCTGGACGGCGCTGGTCCTTGGGCTTGGCTTCGCGTGGTCTGCGCTCCAGTTCTCCCGCCAACTGACGCTTCCACGCGCCTGGCAACTGTTCTATGCCTCGCTCTTGTATCTCCCGCTGCTGCTGGCGGCAATGGTGCTGGACAAGCTCAAATAAGGACTATGCAAGCGACCGCGGAAGCTATTCCACAGGTTGAGCACAAGGAAGCGCATCACGAGGAGGCGGGATTCTGGCGCACCTATGTCTTTTCGACCGACCACAAGGTCATCGGCATCCAGTACGGCATCACCGCGCTGTGCTTCCTCCTGTTAGGCTTCTGCCTGATGATGATCATGCGCTGGCAGATCGCCCACCCGGGCGAACCAGTGCCGGTCCTTGGGCCCCTGCTGGCTGCGATCTTCGGCGATATCGCCGCACAGGGGACTGTGTCGCCGGACCTGTATAACGCCTTCGGCGCCATGCACGGCACGATCATGGTCTTCCTGGCCATCGTGCCGCTGGCCTTCGCCGCCTTCGGCAACTACGTGGTCCCGCTCCAGATCGGGGCGCCGGACATGGCGTTCCCCCGCATCAACATGGCCAGTTACCAGGCCTATGTCATTGGCGGGCTGATCATGTTCACCAGCTTCTTCATCCCCGGCGGCCCGGCGCAGGCAGGCTGGACGTCCTATTCGCCGCTGGCCACATCCATTCCCACCGACGGGCAGACATTCTGGATTATCGGCATGGTGTTCCTCATCACCTCGTCGCTCCTTGGCTCGGTCAACTTCATCGCCACCATCATCCAGTTGCGCGCGCCGGGCATGACCTGGATGCGCCTGCCGTTCTTTGTCTGGGCGCAATTCGTCACCGCCTTCCTGCTGCTGCTGGCGTTTCCGCCGCTGGAAGCCGCCGCCATCATGCAGTTGATGGACAAGGTGGCTCACACCAGTTTCTTCCTGCCCACGGGCCTGGCGATCGGCGGCAACCTCGCCAACGTCAGCGGTGGCGGCAGTCCCTTGCTATGGCAGCACTTGTTCTGGTTCCTCGCCCATCCGGAGGTGTATGTGCTGATCCTGCCGGCGATGGGTATTGTGGCGGAAATTATCACCAACAATACGCGCAAACCGATCTGGGGCTACAAATCCCTCGTCTACTCGGTCCTCGCGATCGGCTTCCTGTCCTTCATCGTCTGGGCGCATCACATGTATCTGACCGGCATGGGGGTGAAAATCGCCACCTTCTTCCAGACCACCACGATGATCATCTCCATTCCCTCGGTGATCGTCCTGACCTGCATGTTTATCTCTCTCTGGGGCGGGTCAATTCGCTTCAACACGCCGATGCTCTTTGTCATGGCCTTCCTGCCCATGTTCGGGATCGGAGGCCTGACCGGCTTGCCGCTCGGGCTGAGCTACGCCGATATTCACCTGCACGACACCTATTACGTCATCGCCCATTTCCATTACATCGTCGCGCCCGGGACTATCTTCGCCCTGTTCGCGGGGGTCTATTATTGGTTCCCCAAAATCACCGGCCGGATGATGAACGAATTCTGGGGCCGGGTGCACTTCTGGCTTTCGCTCATCTTTATGAACCTGGTGTTCCAGCCTATGTTCGCCCAGGGCATGGCCGGGATGCTTCGGCGCATGGCCGACGGCGGCGCGAACTACTCCCAGGCCAAAATGGAAGGCACCATCGGCGGCCTTAGCCCGTTCATGATGCAGATGCACACGTATATCCTCTGGGCGGCCGTTGCCCTGGGGCTGGCCCAGATCCCCTTCATCATCAATTTCTTCTGGAGCATCCACCACGGGAAGCCGGCGGCGTCCGACAATCCCTGGCAGGCCACCACCCTGGAATGGCAAACCCCCACCCCGCCCCCGCACGGCAACTTCCGCAAACCGCCCCGCGTTTACCGCGGCCCCTACGAATACAGCGTGCCGGGCCACCCCAAAGACTTCACCCCGCAAAATCAACCGGACTAGCATGGACATCCCCTACACAGTTCAGCCCCGTCCGGACACCGGCATTTACAACGCCAAAGTCGGCATGTGGCTCTTCCTGGCCTCCGAAGTCATGCTCTTCGGCGCGCTGTTCTCTTCCTATATCCTGCTGCGCGTGGGCGCCCCCGAGGGCACCTGGCCCCGCGGCTGGCTCAACGTCCCCATCGGCACGGTCAACACCCTGGTCCTCATCACCTCCAGCATTACCACCGTCATGGCCTGGGCCGCCTGCAAGATGAACCAGTTCGGCCGCTTCAAGCTCTTCCACGCCTGCACCCTCCTCCTGGCGCTGATGTTCGTTTGCATCAAGTCCTACGAGTACCACGACAAGTTCACCCATTACGAAATCACCCTCCAAGACGGCCGCTTCGCCGACGGCCACCTCGTCGCCAACCAGCCCAAGGCCGACCACGTCGTCATCTCCGGCCGCTACGTCCAGGACCGCAAAGAACTCTACGACCTCGAACCCCACAAAGGCCCGCACCACCACCAGGAAATCACCATCCCCCGCAGCCAGATCGTGAAGATGCAAAGCTACGGCCCCTGGCACAACACCTACCTGGCGATCTACTTCACCCTCACCGGCCTGCACGCCTTGCACGTCATCGGCGGCGCACTGGTCATCGGATTCCTCTGGGGCCCCGGCAGCCGGCTCTGGGCCACCGACCCCGAACGCTTCACCAACCGGGTCGAAATCTCCGGCCTGTTCTGGCACTTCGTGGACCTGGTGTGGATATTTCTGTTCCCTGTGTTATACTTACTATAAGAAGTTATGACTGCCCAGGACCAAGCGAATTTTGCCCGGCACGTGCGGGGCTACCTCTACGTCTTCTACGCGCTGCTGTTCGGCACGCTCATCACCGTGGGAGCCTCCTACATTCCCTTTGGCAACCACGCCGTCAATATCGCTGTTGCCTTGCTTATCGCCTCCGGCAAAGCGTTTCTGGTGGCCGGCTTCTTCATGCACCTGCTCTCCGAACGCAAAATGATCTACGGCCTGCTGGCCTTTACCGCCATCTTCTTCCTGGGCCTGATGCTCCTGACCGTCGCGGCGTATGCGGACTTCCCGCCGCTGACGGTTACCCGCTGATTATGTCGCTCAAGGCCTTTCATCTCATCTTCATCACGGCTTCCACCGCGCTGGCCTTCGGCTGCGCCGCCTGGAAGCTGAAGGACTTCTTCTCATCGGAAGGCCACGCGGCGGACCTCGTGTTCGGCTTGGGCGCTCTGGCTACAGGCATCGGCCTGATCATCTACGAGCGCCACTTCCTGAAGAAGCTAAAGAAAGTGAGTTACCTGTGAAGCATTACTGCCGCAAGGGCCCCGCTGCGGATTCCGGGGTTCAACCGTCCGCCGGCCTGCAAATCTGGACTGTGGCAGCTCGCGGCCGGGCGCCGTTAGGCTGCTTTGCCGCCCTTGCCGTCCTCAAGCCCGGCGCGCTCCTCGCCTGCGCCACCTGCTACGGTCAATCCGACTCCCCCATGGCCCAAGGCATGAACTGGGGCATCATGAGCCTGCTGGTGACTGTGGCGCTGGTCCTCGCAAGCTTCGCCCTGTTCTTTATTTACCTGGCAAGGCGGGCTGCCGCCGTTGCCGCCGCGCCCGAGGAAACCAGCCTTCAGAACTTGGGCATCCCGCTGACCTCAAGCTTCTCCCGCCATGGTCAGGAATCAGGGCTCGCGGGAACCTTCGCCGTCCCAAACCACGCCAACCCGGTTTTATGATGCAGAAACTCTTAGGGCTGCCGCCCGTAGCCTCTGAACACGGCCACCACGTGGATGACCTCATCATCTACCTCCACTGGCTCATGGGCGCCCTGTTCGTCGGCTGGCTGATCTACTTCACCTACACCCTCATCCGCTTCCGCCGGGCGCGCAATCCCAAGGCGGATTACACCGGTGTGCGGAACCACGCATCCAGTTACGTCGAGTGCGCCGTGGCGGCGGTCGAAGGGGTCTTGCTTGTTTTCATCGCCGTCCCGCTCTGGGCCCAGGCGGTTGACAAGTTCCCGGACAAGAAGGACTCCACCGTCATCCATGTCGTCGGCCAGCAATTCAACTGGAATGCGCTCTATGCGGATAAGGACGGGGAATTCGGCCGGCAGGACATGCGCTTTGTGAGTGCGACGAACACCTTCGGCCTCGACCCGAGTGACCCGCGCGGCAAGGAGAACATCCAGATAGCCGGCCTGGGGGAAATGCACGTCCCGGTCAACAAGCCGGTCATTTGCTACATCAGCTCCAAAGACGTCATCCACTCCTTCAAGGTGATCGCCATGCGCGTGACCCAGGATGCCATCCCCGGCCTGCGCATCCCGATGTGGTTCAAACCGATCAAGGAAGGCCGCTACCAGATCAACTGCGCCCAGCTTTGCGGCAACGCCCACGCCGCCATGTCGTCCGGCATGTTGGTCGTCGAAAGCCAGGCGGCCTACGACAAATGGCTCGCCTCCAAAGTCGGCGCCGCCACCAGCTTCGAATAACCCCGCCTCCTCTTTCGTCCTCGTCCTCCTCGTCCTCGCCGTCGTAATCGTAATCTTAATCCTGATCTTAATCCTAATCCACTCCCTCCCCCAATTGGCCATCGGCGATTGGCCATTGGCAATCCCTTCCCTTCGCCCCCTTCGCGCCCTTCGCGCGACCCCTCTCGGTTCCCCCGCGCTGCCCTCACCCGACCAGACCGCCCGCCGCTTGTGGCAGCTTTGTTACATGCTACCCTTGGAAGTGGTATCCAACTGTCCCGCTCCGCCCGCTCCTGCGCCATCTGGACGCGCAGCGAAGCCCGCCCGCACGCGCCTTACCTCACCATGGGCTTCCCTTTACACCCTTCACCCCCTTGATGCTATCTACACGCTTCAGTCGCTTCGCCTTTCAGCCTTCCCCACCACTCCCTCACTCCTGCCCGCTTCACGGCCATTGGTCGCCCCCGGCTTGGCTATCGGCTATTGGCCATCCCTTCCCGTCGCCCCCTTCGCGCCCACCGCGCGATCTCAGTATCCCTACGGCGCCCTCACCCGGCAAAGCCGCCTCCCGCCATTCGCTGCCGCAGGCTCCGTGAAGCGGAGCTGCCCCGGCAGGCCTGCCTCCAACCAATTAGGGTTTGCATAAAGTAAAGTCAGACTTTATCTTATGCGCATGTGGATTCCTCGCGCCCTTGAGCCGGTCCTGCTCCGGACTGTTGGGCAGCGCCCGGTGGTCGTCGTGACCGGCGCCCGCCAGGTGGGTAAGACCAGTCTCGTCCGACACCTGCTCGCCCAGCACCGCTACGTCTCCCTCGACCTGCCCAGCGAGGCCGAACAGGCCGAGCACGATCCCGCCAGCTTTCTGCAGCGCCATCCGCCCCCGCTGATACTGGACGAGGTGCAGTATGCCCCGGCGGTATTCCGCCATTTGAAATCCGTGGTGGACTCGCGTCGCGGAGAGAGCGGGCTGTTCGTGCTCACCGGCTCGCAGTTGTTTCCGCTCATGCGCGGCGTTTCAGAGTCGCTGGCCGGGCGGGCGGGCATTCTACAATTGGAGGCCCTCTCCTACGCCGAGGCGCTTGGCGGACACAGGCCGCTGACGGCCCTTGATTTCTCCCTGCGCGGAGGCTTTCCGGAGCTCCATGAAAAGCCGCAGCTCGACGGCCCGGACTTCTACCGCTCCTACGTGACGACCTACCTGGAGCGCGACCTGCGGGTCATGCTGAACGTGGGCAGCCTGCGGGATTTCGAGCGGTTTCTCCGCGCCGCGGCCTTGCGTTCGGCCCAATTGTTGAACAAAGCCGAACTGGCTCGCGACGTCGGCATCAGTCCGCCCACCGCGGCCCAGTGGCTGTCCGTGCTCGCTGCCTCTGGCCAGATCGTGCTCTTGGAGCCTTGGTTCTCCAACCGCACCCGTTCCCTCGTCAAAACGCCCAAGCTGTACCTGGCGGATAGCGGCCTGTTATGCGCCCTGCTCTCCGTGCAAACCGTCGCGGAGCTCCTTCCTTCGCCGCTCGTCGGTGCCGTCTGGGAGACCGTCGTCGCGTCGGAACTCCGCCGGGCGCTGGCTCATGCCGGCCGGGCCGGCGAGCTGTTCTTCTGGCGCGAACGCGATCGGGAGGTGGACTTTCTCCTCCACCGGGGTGGCCGGTTCTTGCTGGCGGAGGCCAAATGGACCGAATCGCCCCACCCGCGGAACGCGGCTAATCTCCTCGTCGTCGCCGCTCAACTACCCAAGGGCAGTGTGCGGCGGATGGCCGTCATCTGCCGTTGCCGGAACCGTTACCCGCTCGGGAACGGAGTGGAGGCGATACCGTTGGCCGATGTGAAGAGCCTGCTCGACTGAGCAAAGAAGTCACACTATTGCCTTCTACGGCGACCTTACTCGGTAAAACCGCCTCCCGCCGTTCGTCGCTCCCGAGTCCGTGAACTGGAACTGCCCCGACGTAACCTCCGTCAACCCAGTCACCGAAGCCCAATCGTTCAACGGCGCCCCCGGATCCGTCGCCGTCACCACCCCGAAGAATGCGCCCGGGGTATTGGTGAAGCAGAAGCGGAAAGAGCGGTTGGTTAGCGTTTGGGTGCCGGTCAGGATGATTGGGGAGGCGGGCGGGGCGGCCACCAACGCAGAACTGTGGTTGGCATACGAACCGCTGAAGACGTGGGTCAGACGCTGAGACGCGGGAAGCGGTGCGGTGCTGACCGCCACTGGCACTTTACGCCATGTCGTGCTGTTGTCGCCGAGTTGGCCGTAGGCATTGTGTCCCCAGGACGCGGTAGTGCCATCCGAGCACAGTGCCAGATTGTGCAGACCGCCTGCGACGATGGCCACTACCGTCTTGCCGTACAACGCCGAGACACCGGAATTCGTGTTCACCGCCACCGGCACGCTGCGCGGAGTCGTGGTGTTGTCGCCGAGCTGGTCGTAGTTGTTGTTGCCCCAGGCCGTCACTGTGCCGTCTGAGCACAGCGCTAAGCTGTGGTCCTGACCCACGGCGATAGCCACCGGCGTCTTGCCAAACAGCGCAGAAAGTCCCGCATTCGTATTCACCGCCACCGGCGCGTAGCGGTTTGCCGTGAAGGTATTGTCACCGAGTTGGCCACTGGCATCGGCGCCCCACCCGGCCATGGTGCCGTCCGAGCACAGGGCCAGACTATGGGAAGCTCCTGCCGCAATGGCCACGACCCACTTGCCGTACAGTGCCGAGACGCCTGACTCCGTGTTTACGCCCACTGGCGCGAGCCTTGGATATCCATGCTCTTGGTTGTCGCCGAGTTGGCCCGAGCCGTCGATGCCCCAAGCAGCGACGGTTCCATCCGAGCAAAGCGCCAAGTTGTGGTGACTCCCCGCGGCAATGCGAACCACTGTCTTGCCATGCAATGCCGACACTCCCGAATCCGTGTTCACCTCCACTGGCACGAGCGCTGTATTCGTGCTGTTGTCGCCGAGCTGGCCGGCGTTGTTCCAGCCCCACGTGGCCACGGATCCATCGGAGCACAGAGCTACGCTGTGGCGGTAGCCCGCGCCGATGGCTACCACCCTCTTGCCAGAAAGCGCCGAGCCTGGAGCCGTGTTAACCGCCACCGGCACCATGCTTTGAGAGCCCGATACTTGGTTATCACCAAGCTGGCCATAGTAGTTGTGGCCCCATGCTGCTACGGTCCCGTCCGAGCATAGGGCCAAGCTATGTCCAGCGCTCGGAGCAGCACCGCCAGCTGCGATCGCCACTACCGTCTTGCCGGCGAGCACGCCTGTGGCCATAACGGGCGCAGGCACGGGCCGAAACGTCGTGGTATTATCCCCAAGTTGGCCGCTGATGTTCTGCCCCCAGGCGAACGGACGGGTATTGGCCCACACAAGCATCAGGTCGTTGCCGTTGCCGCCGTAGTAGTCGGCGACGAACCCGTAAGTGACCCCGTCATAGCTCAGGACCACCGTCTGCCCTTGCGCGAGGTTGTCGAACGTGCCGCTGATGAAGGGTAATCCTCTGTTATTCACCACCATCAAGTCCGTGCCCGTCTCAGGAGCGAAGTTGAGCGTGAAGCTCACCGTATTGCCCGTGGCGGCATAGCCGTCGGCCGTGACCGGCACGTCGGTGGTAGAATTCCAGACGGCGTTCACTGTGTCGGCTAGGGTGATAGTGGGGGTCAGGCGTAGGGTCAGGAGCGCCCCAAGTGCCAGTCCTCCCAGGTGGCAAGCGCGGTTCTTCATAACTAGTTTGCTTCCGTTGATCGTTCTCGTGGCTTTGTGCCGCGAGGACCGGGGCCATCCCCGCTCAGCCCTGAAAAAAGAGAGGCGCGTCGCTGACGCACTCTCTTCGGGGCCACGACCAAGCGGCCTTCCAGAAAAGCACGCCAGGACGCGCGATTGCTCGCGCGCCGAGGCGGACTTTCTGGAGTTGCATTGGTCGTGTTTCGAAGAAGTCCAAGTCCTCGCACCGCAAAGACTCTGGCCAAGAGCACTGCGCTCACCGGCCTTGATGTAAAAGATCCACTAACCGTCTGCAGGATTGGCAAAACGCAGTGGAAAAGCAAGCCGCTTCTGAGCATGTCCTTCGGATCAACCTGGCCGGGTTGGCGGGCCTACGGCAGGTTTGTTACATGCTACACTTGCCCTCCATACCCCGGCCACGCTTCGGTGGCTCGAGCGCCATCTGGAAGCGCAGAGAAGCCCGCCCGACCGCGCATGCTCATTGACTCCAAAGCGTAACCCCCCGCCCAACTGCGCCATCTTGGCACACCGACCACACGAAGGCTGGCGACCATGCACCATCTAGCCTCGAGCCTGCAACCTTCCTTCCAGGCTACCCCGAGGCTGCCGGAGGCTTACCGGTGGCTTGGCGGTGGCTTGGCGGTGGCTTGCCGGTAGCTTGGCGGTGGCTACCCCGTAGAGAGGCCTTCCTGACCTCCAACTGTGCCATTTTGGCACACCCGGGCCGCCACACGCCGTCTTCCCGCGCATCGCGCCAGCGCTTGCCAGCGTCCGCGCTTGGGGTTATCTACTCTGCGGAAGTATGAGCAATCCTGATCCTCAGGCGCGCCGCCCCGGTTGGCCTCTCTTGGCCGGGGTGGCATTGGTGGTCGTGACCGTCCTGGCGGTGGTTCTTGTCGTGGGCCTTAAGTCACGCCAGCCGCCCGGCCCGCCGCTGCCCGTCTATGGCACCATCCCCGACTTCACCCTCACCAACCAGCACGGCGCCGCCGTCTCCCTGGCCGACCTGCGCGGGCGGGTCTGGGTCGCCGACATCATCTTCACACGCTGCGCCGGGCCTTGCCCGAACATGACCCGCCAAATGCGCCAGCTCCAGGATGCCTTGCCACCTGCCAGCCAGGCTCAACTGGTCACCCTCACCACCGACCCCGACTTCGACACCCCGGCGGTGCTGAACACTTACGCCGCGCGCTTCGGCGCCGACCCCAAACGTTGGATGTTCCTGACCGGCTCCAAGGACCAGATCGGCAAGCTGGCCATTGACTCGCTCAAGCTCACGGCCATCGAGAAAAATCCCGGGGAACGCGAATCGCCCGCGGACCTGTTTATTCACAGCACCATCTTCGTCATCGTGGACAAGCGCGGACAGTTGCGCGGCGTCTTCGAGACAGTGGGCGAGGGCATTGACCCGCGCGCGGTGCTGACACAGATTCTCGCCGCCGTGAAGCGATTGGAGCGCGAGCCATGACCCCGGCCGACCTGCCCGCCGTCAACGCCGCCCTCAACACGCTCAGCGCCGCCTTCCTGACCGCGGGGTACTGCTTCATCCGCTGCGGCCGCCGCCTCGCCCACCGCAACTGCATGCTCGCCGCTTTCGCCGCCTCCACCCTCTTCCTCGTCTGCTACCTTGCTTACCACACCTATCTCGCCTATTACCTCCACAAAGGCCCGACTGTTTTCCGCGACCCCGCCTGGTTCCGGCCCATCTACCTGGGCATTCTCCTCTCGCACACCCTGCTGGCCATGGCTGTTGTCCCGCTGGCCCTGATCACGCTCTGGCGCGCGCTCAAACAGCGTTTCGACCGGCATAAGAAGATCGCCCGCTGGACCTGGCCGATCTGGATGTATGTCTCCATCACGGGCGTGGCAATTTACCTCCTGCTTTACCAGATCTTTCCGCAGCGCTAAGCCACCGATGTCCCCGCTTGTTCAGGTAACCATTCACTCCAGCCAATTCCCGGAGAATGTGCGGCGCGATCTGCTGGAATCGCTGCGCACCCGCCGCGTCAACCACAAGTTCCACTACGACAGCGTTAAACAGACTCAGCAATGGCTGGCGCTGCACCAAGCATATTCCCCCTCGCGCACGGACCCGGACTGCGCCGCAGTCTACGATCGCAGCTTCGCCGCCGCTGCCTCCCGCATGGAATACCGGCGCGTGCACCTGATCGGCCTCGGCTGCGGCGGCGGGCAAAAGGACACGCGCCTGCTGAAACGGCTCCAGGATGCAGGCATGACCGTGCTCTACACACCCTCGGATGTCAGCGTCCCCATGGTCCTGGTCGCCCAGCAGGCCGCCACAAGCTTCATTCCGCCCGGGAACTGCTTCCCGCTGGTTTGCGATCTCGCCACCGCAGACGACTTGCCCGCCGCCCTCGACGCCTTGCCCGTCCCCAACGCGGCCCGGCTCATTACTTTCTTCGGCATGATCCCGAACTTCGAGCCACAGCTCATCCTGCCGCGCCTGGCCAGCCTGATGCGGCTCGGCGATTGCCTGCTCTTCAGCGCCAACCTCGCTCCCGGCGCTGATTACGCTGCCGGCGTGCAGCGCATCCTTCCCCTCTACGACAATGCTCTGACGCGCGACTGGCTGACCACCTTCCTGCTCGATCTCGGCGTGGCAGCCGACGACGGCGAACTTCGCTTCGTCGTCGAGGACGACCCGGCTGGCAGCGGCCTTAAACGCGTCGCCGCCTATTTCCAGTTCAGCTGGGCGAGGGAAGTTCGCGTGGATGCCGACAAGTTTGAGTTTTCTGCCGGCAACTCCCTCCGCCTGTTCTTCTCCTATCGCCATACGCCCGCGCGCGTGCGGGCGTTGCTCAGTCAGCATGGCCTCAAAGTGCTCGACCAGTGGATTGCCAAATCCCGGGAGGAAGGCGTGTTTCTGGCAACCTGCGCCTGAACCGCGCCGCCCGCGCTAATAAACCCGGAGCGTGTCCAGCACCGCCTTGACACGGGGAACCTCGTGCGTGCGGAACAAATCGGTCTTGCCCAGCGCGGCCAGAACCGCAAAGAAGGGTTCTGCGCAGCGCACCTCCTCGCAGAAATACTCGAAGGCGTGGGGCAAGGCATGGCAAATCGGAAAGCCCAGCGTGCGCAGCCGGAACGTGTTCAGGAACACGGTCATCTGGTGGCGCACCCGCACGCTGCTGTCCTGCAAGTTGCTATAGTAAAAGCCCAGGCCCGGATCTATGAAGATCTTCTCCACGCCGTTGCGGGCCGCGACCTCAATCTGACGCGCAAAGTAGTCTTGCATGAGCCCCACCGGATCGGCGCTGAGATCAAAATCACCCACTTCCCGCACGTTCCTTCCCTGCACGTAGCAGATTATGACCGCGGCATCGTGCGCCGCCACCATGCGAAACAGATCATCGCTGCGGTCGGCGCCAGTCAGATTCAGAATATTCGCCCCCGCTTCCAGGCAGGCGCGTGTCACTGCCGGCTGATACGTTTCCACCGAGACCAGGATACCCGATTCCCGCAAAGCCCGGATGACGGGGAGCAGTTTGCTGTTCTGACCCGAATCGTCCACCCGCGCCGCATGCGCCAGCGTGGATTCCGCCCCTACGTCCACAATATCCGCCCCCTGCTCGCGCATGACTCTGCCGCGACGCACCGCAATCGCCGTGTTAAGGCCGACGCTCTCCCGATACCAGGAGTCCGCCGAGAGATTGATGACGCCCATGATCGCGGATTGCGAGTTGAAGGCGAAATGCTTGCCGCCGACGGAGAATTCCTTCACCCGCGCCCCGGCAGCAGCGCGATTCCTTTCGAGTAACCCGGCCAATTGTTCCAGTCCCAGCATGGCCGCCAAGGTAGGGCAAATCCCGATTTAGCAAAGCCGGAACTCACTGCTCCGTATTACCGCGCGCGCCGTGACTCGAGCATGACCTCGAAACGCGGGCACTACCCGCGCTTCGCCGCATCCTTCAGCCAGGCCAGGATATAGGCAAAGACAGCGTCCTTCTCCGGCTCATTGTGCAGTTCATGATACGCGCCATCCCAAATCTTCAAGGTGCAGCACCTGCCGGCCCGCTCGGCGAATTGGCGGCTGGCATCCGCGGACGTCAATCGGTCCGCGTCTCCGTGCATGACCAGGGCACGCAGTCTCAGCTCCGCGGCATGCGCAAGGGCCCACAAGCCGGCCCGAGAGGCCTCCACATACAGTCGGGCTGAGATCAAGTCATGATTCAGCGGATCCTCCACGTATCGCCGGACAACCGCCGGATCGCGGGAAAGGGCTGCTGCCTCGCAACCACAAACATTCGAGTGGGCCGGCCGGACCCGATTCATCACCTTCGCCAGGATTACCCGATGCAGGGGTGGTTCAAAGGCCAGCCGCAACAAGGGTGCTGTGGCGATCACTCCAGCCAGGTGAGACTTGCGGCGCAGGGCAAAGTTGAGCGCCAAACCGCCGCCAAGACTCTGTCCATACAGGAAAATGGACTTCCCGGCATAGCGCCGGGCTGTGTCATCCAGAAGGCACTGAATATCATCCAGGCATGTCTCGTAGGATTGGACATGCCCCCTTTGACCCGGCGAATTGCCATGGCCGCGCAGATCAAAGGTGTTTAATACAAAGCCTGCCCTGGTCAGGAACCCTGCCACATGCGCATACCGGCTGCTATGCTCTCCAAGCCCGTGTATCAGACAGACAACTGCGTGTGGCGCCGACTCCGGCAGCCATTCCTGGGCAGATAGCTCCCAGTGGTCGGCCGTGTGCAGTGTGTATTGGTTTCTGGCGGGAATCATCGCGAGCAGCGGAGGCACACGAAGACACGGGCTCCGGGTTTCACTTAAGCAACGGTCTCAGGTGCTTGATCGAGCGCTCCGCCTGCTCCACCGTCCCGCATTCCACGGAAAGCACGATGTCGCGCGGGCAACCCTTGCGAATGATCTGAATGACCTTCTTCCAATCAATCACCCCGTCCCCACACGCGCAGCCGACCGGCGTGCCGGTGACTTTGCCCCGCTCGGCGCCGCCTTGCTGGACGGAGATGTCCTTGGCGTGCAGATGTACCAGCCTTTTGACGACATGCCTCAGCCACTGGTAGGGATCGTGGCCGCACAAGAAGGCATTGCCGGTGTCGAAGTTGATGCCAATGCTGGGGCTCCTGACGAGCTTCTGGATGCGGTCAAGACCGTCAGGATGTTTGCTATACTGCTGATGGCACTCCAAGCCGATGAGTATCCCACGCGGCTCGGCCACCTTGGCGGACTCCATTAGCGTGTAGCGCATCAGGACGAAATCCTCGGCCGCGGTGGTCCAGTCGGCCTTGGGTCCCTCGTCGGTGTTGACGACGGGGGCGCCGCATTCGGCGGCGAAACGGATGGCCTGCTTAAGGTATTCGGTGCCGATCTCGGGCTTGGTGATTGGGGTATGGGCGGACAGCCCGGAGAGCTTCACCCCCGCCCGGGCGCAGGCATGCCTCACCCGCAACGGGTCGTCGAGCATGGAAACGCTGTGGAAATAGCCAGCCTCGCTCAGCAGCTCGCGGCCCCAATGGACCATCGGCTCGACGTGCGTGTAGCCCAGGTCGGCGGCCTTTTCCACGCCCCACTCGAAGGGCTTGTCGTGGTGGCGGACAAATTCGAGGTTAATGCCAATGTGGATCTTGCTCATAGGATAGTGAGGAGTGTTGGAGTGCTGGGGTATTGGAAATGGAGAATTGGGCTAAGCGGCAATCACTTGCGTTCTTTATCCCACTGGTCGCAGCGACGCCGGATGAACTCGGTGGTCCTGGTTTCCGAATAGACTGTAAGCAGATAGCTCACGCTGAACTTGTCACCCGGCCCGTATTCCAGCGGCTGCTTGTCCAGCCCCTGCGTGACCGATAAATAAGCGAAAGGGTCGAGCATGGTAAAGAAGAAGCGGCGCGAGTCGGTACTGCCAAACAAGACCAGCATTCCCTCATGCCCGTTCAGCGCGCCTGAGACGCTCGTCCAGCGGGCGGCAATGACGTTCTGCGTGTTCGGACCATGGTAAGGCAGGCCCTCGGAGTTCTGGAACTTCGCCACGTGATTGAATGACTCCGGCAGTCGCAGGCCGAGCCCCGTGTAATTTGCCCCCCGGATCGTCACTCTGCCAGCGTTCGGCCCCACCTGGAACTGCCCATCCCATCGGAGGGCGACTTCCTGCTTTGCCTCGTCAACGGACAGCCAAAGAGTGCGCCGCTCGACAAGCACAGCGGCAGCTAAGGAGTCACTCGCCCCTCGGTTGGTCGGCCCCAGCCAGTGAATTAGCTCCGTGAACTGGGCCTCCGGCACACCCTTGGCGTCAACCGTAGCGCTCTGGCGCACTAGTTCGACGTGCTTCTGGATGCCGGGCGTTCGGTGCTCTTCCCAGAAGTTGATGCCGTTGACATGGACGGCATACATCAAGCCGTGATGATGCAGATGGTCCGGGGGCGCGTCGCGCAAGACGTTCTCTCCACGCAGGGTGTAAAGCTCGCGCACGTAAGGCTTGAACTGATTCGTGGCGAAGGCATAGACAAGCAGCTTGCGCCCCTTGAATTGGATTTCCAGTTCTCCCTGAGCCGCCTTCGAATCAATCGCGATGGCGGGGTTGGCTGCGCTGGCGGCGCCGGCCAGTGCCAACAACAGTGCGAGCCCAAAAGCGAAACGCCGGTATGGCAATGCTGGCTTGCGATGCATGTCGTTAGTTCTTTGGTTGTTGGACGGATTGCGTGGGCGCCGATGCGAGGCCCGCCGCCCAGGCGCAGCCGCGCCGAAACAGCTCCTGCGCGCCGGGCACACTGAACGCCTTGGCGTCGTGGCCAAGCAGGCAATGAAAGGTCCGCCCCTGCCCATAGTGCGATATAAAGGCCATCGGGTAGTATTTGCCGTCCACTTTGGACTTGGACTGCGCAAGGATTTCGATCGGGTGATCGCCAACCAGGCAAGTGTATAGTTCGTCCTCCGTGTCGAAGTCTGTCATGCCGCGCAGGATCGGATGATTGGGCCTGGTCAACTCAACGCGGAACGTTCCGTGGGGGTCATGATTGCGCACGCCTGACCCCTCCCCGGCCCACACCCGGCCGGCGATCTTCGCGAACTCCCGCCACTCGCCGACCCAGGCGCCGCAGGCGAAGTGTGCCAGCGCGACCCCCTTTCCACCTTCCACAAACCGGCGCAGGTTCTCGCGCGCCTGCTCGGCTGGTCCCGGCTGGTGCCAATTCTGAAAGTGCAGCAGGAGCAGGTCGTATTGGTGGATGGCCGCCGAATCCAGAAAGCCGGGGTCCTCCGCCGTGACAACCTCCAGCCGCAAGTCCTTGCGCAGCGCTTCAGCCAACGCGGGCGCCGTCTGCCGCCACAGGTGGCCAGGATAATCCACACCGGTGACCAACAAGATGCGCGCCTTCTCCCTGGTGGCGGCCGACACCGCGCCCGGGGCGGCGCACACCCGCCCCCCGCTGAGCACTATCAACACCGCCAGAATTACTGCCGTGCCTTTCTTATGCGTGTCCATTTGAATCCATCCACAGATAGACATTTCTCGCTCATTCAGATCATCTTCGTCCGCCCGGGTTCAGGCACCGGATAGCTGCCGTTTGGGCCCGGCCTGGTCGGAGGCTCCATCCCGTCTCGACATTCCTCCGGTCTCGGGGGGTAGTAGTAGTCCGAGGCCATGACCTGCTCCCACGTCACCTCCTTGCCGGTATAGCAAGAAAGCTGGCCCATGACCCCAATCATAGTGCTACGCGCCATGTAATCCCCGCAATTGATGGGATTGCCCGAGCGGACGCCCGCGAACAGCTTGTCATGCTCGACCTGGTAAGGATCGCACTGGCCCTCCCAGCGCCAGTTGGTCTCGCCCGAAATTCGGCAGCCCATGATAGAGGCCTTGCCTTTGCTGCCGAAGACCAGGCTCGAATACTCATCGTAGCAGCCTGTAGTCGTGCGGCAAAACGCGTAGACCCGCACACCCTTCTCAAACTCATACACCACCGAATGATGATCAAATACGTCTCCATAAAGCGCTTCCACCATGGTGGACCGGCCGGCCAAGCCGTGGCACTTCGTGGGGACTGCGTTGCCCAGCACCCAGCTCGCCCGATCCAGGTTGTGCACCAGGGACTGCGGCACGTCATCGCCCGACAGCCAGCGGAAGTGATATTGCGTGCTGCATTGCCAATCCAGTTCGCTGTACTTCGGCTTGCGTTCGGTGATGCGGTAAGGCGCCCGCAGGAAGTTCTCCTCGATGCTGACGACGTGGCCAATGGCGCCGTCCCGGATGCGCTGCACGGTCTCGTTATACCCCGTATGGAAGCGGCTATGCAGGCCCGAAACGATGCACAGCTTCTTCTCCCTGGCGAGGTCGCACGCCTGCTGCATGAGCCTAACGCCGAGCGGGTCAATCGCGTGCGGTTTTTCGACAAATACATGTTTGCCCGCCTGAATGGCCGCCATCGAGTGGAGCGGATGGAACTTCGCCGCATTGGCAATCAACACCACATCCGACGCCTCGATCACATGCTTGTAGCCATCGAAACCGGTGAAGCAGTGCGCGTCATCCACATTCACCTGCGCGCCCTTGGCCTGCGTGATCGCTTCCCGCGCCCCCTTGACTCGGTCCAAGAATATATCGCTCATGGCAACCAGCCGGGCGCCGGGGTCGGCGCTCAGCGCCTGTGCTCCCGCGCCGGTATTGCGGCCACCGCAGCCAATCATGCCCACCTTGATGATGTCGCTTCCGGCGGCATGGACGCCAAGGCTGACCGTGCCCACCGCGGCCGCGGAAGCAGCCACCGCCGAAGTCCGCAGGAAATCGCGGCGAGTGATGGTTTGCGCAAGGGGATTATCGTTCTTCATGGTCTCATTCAGCAGTTTGTTTCCACGCAACACGAGCTAGGCGCTCGCATGCGCCGCATTCAATCGCAGCCCGCATCACGTGGCAAACGCAAAATGAGCGCCCCGCCCGCCATGCGGTTCCTCGATGATGTCTTCAGGGCTGGCGGGGACGCTCGACCTCCCGGGCCGGGCTCAACTCGAGCACTGCCGCTGTCATGGCAGTGACGCCCGCTTTGATGCTCGGTTCGGGCTCCGGCGACCAGAATGGCGAGTGGAGAGAAGGCAGGGGTTTTCCCGTTTGCTTGCTCGCGTTGAGATCTTCAAGGCTGACCCCGCCGATGTTCAGCATGCAAATGGGAATCTTCGGCTCGGTCCGGCCAAACTCGGCGAAGTCCTCTCCCCCCATCGAGGCTCTCTTCTCGATGAGGTTGGTTTCACCGAACCAGCCTTTGAGCGCGCCCACCAGCCTTTCGGTCAGCTTCGGGTCGTTGTAAAGAGCGGGAGTGAGTTCTTCCATTACTCTCACCTCGGGCAGGCGGTCCTCCGGCAACCCCGCCGCCAGGGCCTGTCCGCGCGCTATGCGTTCAATGCCTTCCAGGGTTTGGCGCCGCGTTTCCTCGGCATAGGAGCGCACGGTCAATTGCAGCCGCACCTCATCGGGTATGATGTTGCGCCGGGTGCCGCCATGGATGGTGCCGACCGTTACCACCGCCGGTTCGCCGGGCTGCAGCTCGCGGCTGACAATAGTTTGGAGGGCGAGAACAATCTGCGCGGCGAGGACCACGGGGTCTTTGGTCTTCTGCGGGTAGGCGCCATGCCCGCCCACGCCGCGCACGATGACATCCACTGAATCAACGCTGGCGCAGAAGTAACCCGACCGGTAACCCACCGTCCCAACCGCCAGCTCCGCGTCGTCATGCAAAGCGAAGCAGAAGTCCGGACGGGGGAAGCGCTGGAACAAGCCGTCCTCGATCATGCCGGACGCCCCGCCGACGGCTTCTTCGGCGGGCTGGCCGACGAAAACCACCGTGCCGCGCCATTGATCCTTGACCTGACGCAGCACTCGCGCCGCGCCCACCAGCCAGGTCATGTGCATGTCGTGACCGCAGGCATGCATGACCGGCACTTGGTTTCCTTGCGCGTCCCTGGCGGTCACCTTGCTGGCGTAAGGCAGCCCCGTTTGTTCCTTTACAGGCAGCGCGTCCATGTCCGCCCGGAGCAGGACGGTGGGGCCGGCGCCATTGCGCAGCACGCCCACAACTCCGCCCCTGCCGACCCCGGTGGTGACTTCGCAGCCGGCTTTCCGGAGTTCCTCGGCCACGCGCGCGGCGCTTTGTGTTTCCTGGAAGGACAACTCGGGATGGGCATGCAGGTGCTGGTAAAGTTCAAGCAGGCCGGGGCACTCCTGCGTCACTCGTGAACGCACCATCTCCTCCGCCGGCGTGGCGCCCTGGCCCCGCAGGCAAGACGCCGCCAGGCAAGACGCCAGGATCCACTGCACCGCAGACCGTTTCACGATTGGCGCCCCTCCTCGCTCACATCCAACTCGAATATCTCGTACTTGGTGCGGCTCATGCCTAACCGCTCATACGATTCGCAAGCGCGGGTGTTATCCGCATGCACATAGAGCCGGAGACTGCAGACCTCCTTGCGAGCTTGCGCGAGGTTCCGCAGGTGGTTGAACAGCGAGCGAAACACCCCGGCGCGCCGGAACTCCGGCTTTACGTAAACGCTTTGAATCCACCACATGTTGCCGTTGCGCCAGTCGCTCCACTCATAGGTGATCAACATCTGCCCCACGATTGCGCCATGCACCTCGGCGACGTAATAAACGCCTTTGGCCCGGTCCGTCAGCAGGGCCGCAACGCCCGCCTCAACGCGAGCCGCCTCCAGCCTCAGCTCTTCGCTCTCCTGCGCCAAGCGCAGATTGAAGTCCGCAATCACCGGCGCGTCGCCCAGGGCCGCTTCCCGAATCTTGATTTCCATGCCAAAAGCTTAAGACGCGTAGGCCGGGAAGCAACTGGTTTCCCCTGGTGACAAACCGCGCGCCGGGAGTAGCATGGAAGGTGATGGACGACCCTGTTCAACTGCCGATTGACGGTGTGCTGGACCTGCACACCTTCAGCCCGCGGGAAGTCAAAGACCTCGTAACGGATTATCTGGCCGCCTGCCGGGAACGCGGCATTTTCCAGGTGCGAATCATTCACGGCAAGGGCATCGGCGCTCTCAAGCGCACCGTCCACTCGATGCTGTCCAAGCACCCCGAGGTCGTGTCCTTCGCCCTCGACCATCCCCAATACGGCGGCTGGGGCGCGACCATCGTCCACCTGCGCAAGCCGCAGGACCAGAACCAGTAAGAGGGAGCCCCGCCATGCGCAGGGTTGAGGTGCTGGTCTCTCCACTCCTCGAGCATTTCGCCCTTGCCCGGTCAAGGCGCAGCAAAGAAGCGCAGGGCATCCTTCATATACCGGGCGCGCACCTTGGCCGAGGAAAGGCATTCGAAGGGGAATCCAAGGCAAATTGCCTTCCCTCCGCCGTCGGATCCGTCGTATTGCACGGCAGCCGCTCCGGGACTTTCGGGGTAAAGCAGGCACGGCTGTGCGCCGGGTCCTGCCGGCCGCAGCCGGCAAACGCCGTTGATGAAGTAGCTTTGGTCGCTGGCATCACCGAACACGCCCGGCCGGTTGCGGCGAAAGATCGAACCTCTCGCCGGCACGAAGGAGAGGAACCGCGCGGAGGCCCCAGGCTCATCGGCCGGGACGGCGTGAAGTTGCCGGCTCAAGTCGTTGGCCCCATCCTCCGTGCCCCGCAGCGCTTCCGCAATGGCGGAGCCCGAGAGCAACAGATTCCCTCCCTGCCCGAGGTACGCCGTCAGGGCGCGCCGCTCCGCGGCGGTCACGATGTTTGTCGTTTGCCTCCCGGACGCCCAGAATACGACCTGATACCCATCCAGCGGGATGGTCCCGCTGGCGACGGCTTCGCGCTGACAGGAGTCGAACGCCACGCCATTCGCAGCCAGTGCCTGGCCGTGCTGGACCACATAATCAAAACCGTTGTTCAAGCGCGGAATGACCCGGTCCATCCTGCCGATGCCGGAGGGCGAAAGGTAGTTGGTGGCGCGCAAGGTCTGCCGGGGGTTGTTGAAACGGGCAAACTCGGTGAAGGCGTTCACAAATAACACTCGGGAGGCCGTCGCCTTGTTTGCCAGGCGGCAGCCCGCAACCTCTGAAGGCACCGACTCGCCGCCCGCGTTTACCGCTGTCACCTGGAAATAGACTGCCTGGCCGCGCGGCAAATCGGACACCGTTACCGCGGTTTGGGTGCCCGGGACACTAACCGGCTGTCCAAAGCCATATCCGTTCTCCGAACGGCAGACCAGGTAGCTGTCGACAGGATTCTGACGGGCATCCGACGGCTCGTCCCAGGCCACCAGCACCCCTTCCGGCACGCCGGTGACGCGAAGGTTCCCGGGCGGCCCCGGCAGGAACTGGAGCGGCAGCCCGTCGAACTCGTTCATGTATCGGACGAGGGCCTGGTAGCTGCATCGCGCGGCGATGTCCCGCACCTTCGGATCGCGCAGCAACCTGGCATCTGCCGGGCTGTCGTGAAACGCCACCTCAAGGATGGTAGCATCGAACTCATTCTGGATGGAGCGGTTGTTGATCTCGCCAAAGGCAAAGTCGCCGCGGGCAAACGCCACGGTCGAGCGTTTGAACCAGGGCAATTCGAGCGGCGGCACCGTCACCCCGCACAAGGTGGTAGTCAACTCGGCCCCCGCCAATTCCGCCAGGCGTCGTTGGTGCGGGGTATCGGTGCCGGGGAACCGCGCGGGATTATTCCAGAGACCGATGGCGCCACGGCCGCCGCCGGCATTGGAATGGAAGCCCAGGTAAACCCGCTGGTATATGTTGCCTTCCTGCTCCCGGTTCATCGCCCGGGCCATGCGCGGCGGAGCGCTGACATTGCTGGAGCCCTGGTCATCGGACCTCGTTGACAGGACGTTGGTCTGGCCCTGGCCCAGGCTGCTCCAAATCCAATACCACGACGCTTCATCTTCGCGCGGATAGGTTGAGATGGGCCCTCCCGGCGCGGGGACAACATCACCCATGCCATTCCCAAACCGGATGGCATCGGCCACGGCCACCGCTCCAAATCCGGGCGAAGGCTGCAGGTTGCTGACAACGACCGAGCCCCGCTTGCGATCGGCGCCTGCCTCGAAGTAGTACGTGCCCAGGTACACCCAGCCGTTGCCGACCATGTGATGAGGCACCCGCACGAGCGTCTGGCCTCCCGTGTGCAGGACCCGGTAAAGCTGGCTGGTGCGGTCCGACCCGTGCCGCACCCACGTATAAACGGGATAGTGACCGGCGGCGGGAAGCTTTGGTGTATAGGTCGCCGTGGCGGTTTCGGACTTGTCCAGCAGCACGAACCGATAGGGCACCGCCCCCACCCGGCCGTAGTAAACGGAGGAGCGGCTGTCGAACCACTTGCCGGAAAAGCGCACTCCCCGGGAATCATTGTCCAACACGACTTCATTCGGCTGGTAGCCGATGGGGCGGAAGGCGACCACCGTCGCACCGGAATTGAAGGCATAGGGGACAAAGAAGTTCATCTGGTCGAGGTTTCCATAGTCCTCGTTCATTTCCAGGGCAACCCCGCGCCCGGTAGTCCACCGTTTGCCGTTCCAGGCCCAGCCGTGGCCGGCGCAGGTATAAATGATTCGGCCCGACAACGCCCCAGCGCACTGCCGGGCCGCTCCAGCGAACTTGAACTCAGCATCCGTCAAGCCGCTGACAGCAGGTGGCCGCGCGTCGTCAGGCAGCGTCTCAAAGAACTCGTCCTGAGCGGGCAATCTGGACGGCAGGAGGCAGCTCAACAGAAGAGGCGCGAGGCCACAATGAACCAGTAGTCGGTCTTTCAAAGCGCCGTGCAGGAAACCGCATCCCGGCCGTCAGCGCCAGACAATAGTAACCGCTGAGGTCAGTTGGCACGCATATCAGTTTCATCGCGGATTTCCAAGGAACCCCAACTGCGATTCGTCGTCTGGAGCCCTCCCTTTTGCCCCCAGCACCCCCGCCGGACGGGCTCGGCCCCGTCGCCGTGCTACCGCGCTGGCATCGGCTCGCGGTTGGCTGGGGGATGGCTGGTTAGTGCTGTGGTGTCCCGGTGTGTATCCCATGGGGAGCGCTCCCCATGGGATACACACCGGGGCATAACCGTGCCGTCACCGTATCACCCAGCCATGGTTGCCGAGGTCAGTGGGGACTGATATAAGCTGGCAGGCAGCAATACTGTCCCAAAAATGGACAGTGCCGGGGATTGAGGCTGGGAGGCCCATCCGGTTCCGGCGGGAGGGCACTGATGGCCTTGGGTTCCCTTTGCCTGGGCGGGACATCTGACATCTGCAAACGCGGCGCGTGGGCATCCTGTCCGCTTCTACGGTTCAAGTGCTCCAAGCGGGCAGGATGCCCGCGCGCCGGTCTGGCGGCATGCTGTGTGGAACATGATCCGGGTTATGTGGATGAAAACCGCCGTTGGCGCTTCCCGAAGATTCGTGATGCACCGATTGTCTCACCCGCCCCCGATTCTCCGCCGGGTGCACGCGTTGAGGCAAGGATCAGCGCGGACTTACATCCGCGGCTACAAGGCGTGGCCGCCGTCGTCAGACGGCGCAAACATCACGTTGGCACGCCATCAACCCGTCCGGGCGCTAGTCCAGGCGCGCGAACAGCGCCATGAGTGTGTCCAGGATTTTCGGGGCGGCTTCTGTCTCCAGGTAGCTGGACCGGGCCCGCCATGTCTCGTAGCCGCCGAGCTTGTGCTGCTCGGGCGTGGGCAGGTAGCCGTTGTAGCCGTTGGCCAGCTCGATGGTGAAGGTCTGCTTGAAGGGGCTCTTCTGCTTGATCGCCAGCCCGATTTCAGCGAACACCTCGCACGGGATGGCCGCAATGCCTAGGTCGCCGATGCGCATCGCCTGGAGGATCAGCGGCACCTGGCTCGGGTAGTCCTTCATCAGCACCGTCTCGCGGGCATAGATTTGCTCGGAGGTTCTTAACGCTTTCCCTTTTGCCTCGGCCAATATCGTCTCAGCGCGGGCAACCTCTTCTTCGCAGGGCCGCCGCACGCCCAGGTTGATCTCCGTTTGCTCCACACCCAGCGGGACCCAATCCTGATACTGCAGCGTCCGGCAAACCCGGTGCACTTCAGCGGCGACGGCGTTGGCGACGGCCTGGATTTGCTCGTAAGGCTGTTTCGGCTCCGGCTTCCGGCGGAAGTTGATGTTGTTGATGTCGCCGCTGGTGCCGTTGGCCAGCATGGCGACGAAGGGCGGGTCGAGCCGGTCCGCGCCGAGCAACTGCTGGATGCGGTCGGCAAAGGCGCCGTAGTAATCCGCCGAAATGTCGTTTCCCCGGCTCGTGCCGACATAGTGCAGGGAGTAGTTGGCCAGCAAAGCGATGGCACGGCCTTCCGGCGACTGGACGGAAACGACGGAGACCTCGGGGTCGGTGGGGCCGACGGGCTCGACCAGGTCGGGGCTGGCATGGGGCGGGTTCATCTTGACGAGGTCGTTGGTGCCGCCGAAGGGATTGGGCGGGATGGTGCCGGGCTTCATTCTCCAACGCCGGTTAAAGACCTGATTGGGCTCACGGCCCGCGCCCCAGGCGATCCTGGCCGGGGCAAGGTTGTTAATCGCGCGCGCCACGCCGTCAGCAATGCGTTCCACCAGAAACCCACGGTAATGCGCGTCCGGTTCGCTCTGGAAAACGCCGGCGCAAGTCGGCGCCGTGTGGGTGTGAACGGCGGAAATGAGAATGTGGCCGGCGGCCAGGCCGCACTTTTCCTCGATCCTGCGCCTGGCGGCATCGGTTACTTCCCGCGGAATCATGCAACTGTCGCAAACCACAACGGCAAGGCGCGCGCGCCCGTTGTCCAGGACGAGGCAGCGGGCGTGCAGTTCGTCGTGTACGTGCGTGGCCGAGCGGTCGGTGAAATAGCCGTTGATGGATGTGCCCAGGCGGGGCGTGATGTTGCTGGCGGCGGCGCCGGCGCGGAGCTGGCGCGGCGGCTCGCCGGATTTGGCGGGCGCCGCGGGAGCGGCGCCGAAGCCCGTCATTCCAAAGCACAGGAGGGCCGCAAATGCCGCGCGGCGGAGATGCCTGAAAAGCGAAGCGCGCATAGACTTGTCGGCATTAGTTCAAAGTGATTGGCGGCGGTTGTCAAGGCCTTCCCTGCCCGCGCTTGGCGTGCTTTTGACTTTTGGCCCGGGGCAGTGGCATAGTGCGCCGGATGGAACGGACCGATGCGGAGTTGATTGCGGCGGTGCTCAAGGGCGACGCCGCCAGCTTCGAGCCGCTGGTCCAGAAATACTCGCCGCGACTCTTTGGGATGGCCCGTCGCTACGCCCGCCGCGAGAGCGAGGTGGAGGACATTGTGCAGGAGGCCTGGCTGAAGGCTTACGCAAACCTGCGCAGCTTCCGCGGCGACGCGCCCTTCGAGCACTGGCTGATGCGCCTGGCCATTCGCACCTGCTACGATGCGCTGCGCAGCCAGCGGCGCAACCGCGAGACGACCTTCGCCGACCTGACGGAGCCGGAGGGAAATTGGCTGGAGCGGTTCATCAGCGAGCCGGAATCGGCCAGGGTGGACGCCGAGGGCGCGCGGCAGCTCATCGCGCGCCTGCTGGAGCGGCTTTCGCCGGCTGCCCGGCTCGTCATTACCCTGGCGCATATCGAGGAAAAGTCGCCGAAGGAAATCGCGAAGCTGACCGGCTGGTCGGTGTCCATGGTCAAGGTGCGGGCCTTCCGGGCGCGGGCCGAGATGCGCAAGTGGCTGTCGCGGATGGCCAAAGAAAAGTACCTGTAACCGCGCCCGGCCACGGAGCGTCTGAACCGTTGCAGACTGTATGAATCTGGGCGAACTGGAACATAAACTCATTGCCGCGGCGCGGGCGAATCCGCCGAGCGACCGCGTGCCGTATGCCTTCGAGAAGCGCATCATGGCCCGCCTGGCCGCCCGACCGGTGATGGATGGCTGGGCGTTGTGGGGGCGCGCGTTGTGGCAGGCCACCGCGCCGTGCGTGGCCATCATGCTCCTGTTGGGCGCCTGGTCATGGCTGGCGCCACAAAGCAGCGCGCCGGCGGGTGACTTGAGCCAGGACCTGGAGCAGACGTTGTTGGCGGCAGTGGACCAGGATTCAACTGTTGATTCGACCTGGTGAATAGCTGGAAGGTCATTCTTGCCACAATGGTCATCTTCGGCACCGGGGTGGTGACCGGGGGGCTGCTGGTGGGTTTTGCCGAACGCGGCCGCGAGCACCGCCCACCGCGGGTTGGGGGTGTGGTCCGTCCCGCCCAGCCTTCCTCCGCGGGCGCCATGCGGATCGAGTTCCTGCGACGCGTGGAGAAGGAACTGGGATTGACTCCACAGCAGCGCGAGCCAATTGACCGGATCCTTCGCGACGGCCAGGAGCGGATGAAGAAGCTGATGGACACAGTGGAGCCCCGCCGGCGGGAAGAGTACAGGAAGACCGTCGAGGAGTTTCGGGCGGTGCTGACACCCGAACAGCAGCGGCGGCTCGACGGGCTGCTCAAACAGCAGCAACGCGCGCGCGACCAACGAAAGGCTTCCCCGCCGCGAGGCCGTCCGCCGCAAAGCCCGCCCGCGAACACGAACCTCTGACCAACGGGAGCGCCGGGCCCCGCGCAGTGCCGGCCTTGAGGGCACATCGCCCCGGGCTGTCACGTCCTCCGCATGCGGCACCGCTTTACATTTGAGCCCAAATCTCCGAGGCTAAGATTTGAGATAAGTATGACGACTGGATCCGATAAAGCCTCCGCTCGCGAAGATTGGTCGCCGACGTCCTGGCAAAGCCGGCCCGCCGCCCAGCAACCGGTCTATCCCGACCCCGACGCGCTGCACCGCGCGCTGGGCCAATTGGCGCGGCTGCCGCCCCTGGTCACCAGTTGGGAAATCGAGAACCTTAAGCAGCAGCTGGCCGAGGCGACTCGAGGCGAGCGGTTCCTGCTCCAGGGCGGCGACTGTTCTGAAAGCTTCGACGATTGCGAATCCGCCGCCATCGCGAGCAAGCTCAAGATTCTCCTGCAGATGAGCCTTGTGCTGGTGCAGGGCGGGAAGAAACGGGTGACGCGCATCGGCCGTTTCGCGGGCCAATACGCCAAGCCACGCTCCGCCGACACCGAAACGCACAAGGGCACCACCCTGCCCAGCTACCGCGGCGACATGATCAACCGCGCCGGCTTCTCCCGCGAAGACCGGACGCCGAACCCCGACTTTCTGCTGCGCGCATACGAGCGGTCCGGCCTCACGATTAACTTCATCCGCTCCCTGATCGAAGGCGGCTTTGCCGATCTGCACCATCCGGAATACTGGGAGCTGGGTTTCGTGGCCAACTCACCCCACGCCGCCGAATACATGCGCATGGTCCAAACCATCGGTGAGTCGCTGCGCTTCATGGAAACGATCACCGGCAGCGTGCTGGCCGACATCAACCGCGTGGATTTCTACACCAGCCACGAGGGCCTGCATCTCTATTACGAGCAGGCGCAGACCCGCCAGGTGCCGCGCCGCACCGGCTGGTACAACCTCTCCACCCACTTTCCCTGGATCGGCGACCGGACCCGCGCGCTGAACGGGGCGCACGTCGAGTATTTCCGCGGCATCGCCAACCCCATCGGCCTCAAGATCGGCCCCTCAGTCACCCCAGACGAGGTGCTGGCGCTGGACGCGGTGCTCAACCCGCAGAATGACCCGGGGCGCCTCACCTTCATCCACCGGTTCGGCGCGGACCGCGTCGAGAAGTGCCTGCCGCCGCTGGCCGAGGCCATCCAGCGCGCCGGCCGCAAGGTGTTGTGGTGCTGTGATCCCATGCACGGCAACACCGAGACGACCAAGGGCGGCATCAAGACCCGCCGCTTCGAGAAGATCCTCCGCGAGCTGGAGACTTCCTGCCGCATCCTCAAGGACTGCGGCACCCACCTTGGCGGCGTGCACTTCGAGCTGACCGGGGACAATGTCACCGAATGCGTCGGCGGCGCCAGCGGCGTCACGGAGGCCGATCTCAGCCGCGACTACCGCACCACGCTCGACCCGCGCCTCAATTACGAGCAGTCCATGGAAATGGCCCTGCTCCTGGCGCGGCTCTTGTCGCAGAACCGCGAGTAGTTGGCGTGGTGTTCATGAACAAAGTGGCCTGTATTTTACACATGTGCTGCGCCGGGATTATTGCTCGCTTCAGCGCACAAATCGAACTGAGCGCCGACTGTCGCCAAAGTAATCCCCTCCTCTGCGGAGAACAGAGCCACGGCGCACAAACCGCCACGCCCAAGCTTCCCGGAGGACAACCAAATACGCCATGACAGAGGAAGTTCCTCAACTGGGCAAACCCCAACTCGTCAAGCTCTGATGGATCAGGAGACCATCAACCAGGCGGAGTGGCGGAACCCGGACAATTGGAGCGGGCCAAAGTGGCTGTCCGTGTACTTCAGCAAGCGCGATTCGAGAGTGTGGGTGCCGGAGCAAATACCGGCCCTCGGTTGGACGGTCAACCTGGGCCGTCCGGGTGGTGTGGCGTGGCTGTTTGCCGTAATCGTCGGGCTGCCGTTGCTGGTCCTGGGGGCATGCCTGTTGGCGATCTCCTTTCGCTGAGCGCCGTTGGGGCTGGGCGCTTTTGGTGAAGCGCGGGCCGGAATGCAAGATCACTTGGGAATGCTCACAACCACTTCCTGGACTGTGACCGTCCCGGTGAAAGGCACGGTGAGCACGATACGCCCTTCTTCAGGCCCGGCTCGACCGTCTTTGCGATACGGATTGTGCGGCAGCACAGGCCAGGTAATGCTCGACTTCCCGGGCAGCACGACGCGCCAGCCATTGTGCTCAAACCAGGTTCCTGCTTGCGCGGCTGTCAGCTTCAATGGTTCTGATCCGAGCCGGCCGGCCTTGCCCGAGGCGGCGCGCCAACCTGTCCCGGGCGCAGGCAGGAAGGTGACGTGCGCTTCCACTGGAGCAGTCGGTGCGTAAGCCCGCGCCGCAAAGGTCAGCCGCGCCCGGTCAGGCTTGGAAACGTCCAAGACCACGCTGCACTCCGCCGACCCGTATTCGAGCCCGAGACGCTGGCCGTCAGATGCCAGAGTGGCTTTGGAGGGGACGTGGAGGAGGCCGGCAGGCTGCGAGAATTTGGGGTTCTCATCCCCGGGATGATGTTTGAGCAAGCTGGTGTCTCCGACCGTGAAGGTGCTCCAGAGCGGCTGCAGCTTTGTGTTTCCACCGCCCAGGATCAGACCCGTGCTTTCGTGGAAGAGGCTGATCAGGTTCTGACGGTCCTGAATCCAGCGGCTGGAGGACACAGGGCAAGTGTAAGCCGACAGGACGCCGCACCACGGGCCCTTCCGGACCACGGAGGCTTTCCCGTCATCCGTCACGAATACCGAATCGCGGTCCAGGCTCGGGGAGGAGGCAACCGAGCCTTCTTCGCCGTAAAGCAGCAGGGAGGCCAGTGTATCGGCGTGCTCAGTCGGCGGCCGTCCCCTGAGCCGGTTCCATTGCAGGCGCAACAAATCGCGTCCCTCGGCGCAGAATGTGAAACCTGCACCGGGCAGGGTGATCCTGCGCAAATAGGGATTCCGCTCGTCAATCGTCTCAATGCAGCTCCCATCGGGATAGGTGAACCGCGAATGGAACCGGGCGGCGCGCTCAAGAGCATCGAAGACCTTCCTGTCTTGCGAGAGGCCGTAGTAGGTTCCGAGCGCGTCCACGTAAACGGTGTTGTAATTGACGACCGGGCCAAGGTGTTCCGACCAGAAACCAATCCGGTCCTGCGCTTCAGCTACACGGGCGAGAAATGCGCCAGCTGTGGCGCACCACTCCGGATGATTCAACGTCTTCCCGGCAACATAGAGCCCCATGGCATGGTGGGCCGGAATGTTATGGACCCGGGACATTTCGCGCTTCACGATTCCCGAATATCCAAGCTCCAGCGCACTCTGCCAGCGCGCGCGCCGCTCAGGCGGCATGGCGCTTTGAATCAGGCTGAAGGCCCTTGCCCAGCGTGAATAGACCCACGGATTGAAGTGGTTACCCCAGGTCGAGTTGTCTTTCTTGCGGAAGACCCAGCGGCCTTCCTTGTCCTGCGTGGCGGCGAGCACATCGCCACCCCGCATGATCGCCTCAAGCAGACTTGGATCATGGTAGCAGGGATTTCTCGAATCGTTCAGCGCCCAGGCGGCCGCCAGAGGATAGATCACGTTCTGGTCTGTGGGAATCCAGATTCCCTTGCCAAAACACCCGTTTGTCCGGTCCTGTCCCTTTAATATGCTGGGAACCGCCTTGGCCAGCACCGGCAGAAACTCCCGCTTAAAATGCCAATGGGAGGTGTCTGCTGCCTCGGCTCGGCCTGCGACCGCTGCAGCCAGAAGTAACGCAAAGTGAAGGAACGACCATCTCATGTGCCAGCGCGGCCGTCCTCGCATATCTTCGGTGCGGCCGTCTTCGTCACACTCAACCGGCTGCCGGGGCGCTAAGGCACCCAGCGCGCGCGGTAGAACCGGCGGGGCATCCCAATCGCTTCGTCGTCCACGCAATCAAAGTAGCCGCCCATTGTGACGTTGGTTCTTAAAGGCACCCAATTCAGAAGATTCGTAGAGGCATCGACCGCAAAGACCAAATCAGGGATGCCGGACAGGCGCAAGACCGGAGCGCCGCCCAGCAATCCAAATAGCCGGACTTGCGGCGAAGGCAGCGAAGCGGTAACGAGGTAGTTGTCGAATACCATGTAATTGTCGCCCGGCGCGCTTGGCTCAAAGACCACCCACCCAGCATCAATGTCTCCCAGATTCAGCGGCGAACCAAGCGTGGTGATTGGCTGGTTGGTCGCCAACAGGGCACCATTGAACGTGGCGCTCCAGCGGTTACTCATAAAATCCAACTCCAAATTCAGCGGGTATGCAACGCCGTTCGCGAACTCCAGTCCGGTTGCCACTCGGGAGTTGGTGCTATCCAGGTAATAGTAAACCTTGCGTTCATAGTTGTCGAAATCCAGGCTAACCAGTTCATCTCCCTCCTGATTGTAAACGCTCCAGAAAAAGTTATCGTAGTTCTCATTCGTTTCGCTGGAGTCATAGATGCTGAACATCACCGAGAACTTAACATACGGGAGGGTCTTGTTGATTGGCTGGTAGACTAGCAGGTAGTTATCTCCCTCTGCTGGCGCCTCGAACCCGATGTAGCCCTGCTGCCCTTGCCCAGGGAACTCGCCCACCACCAGACCATTGCCGCCGGAACCTATGCCCCTCCAACCCGCCTGACCTGCCAGCGTGAATTCGGAATTGTAGCCCTCGCTGATTTCAAAGCCGGTCGAGTAAACGGTCGTTGCAAGCAGAGCGGCCGGATTGAAGACGGCAAGGATAACAACGATGATCAGTGGAATGACACTAAGAAGCAATCGCCCTTTCGTAGCACCGTCCCGATAGGAAAAGTAGTTAACAGACGTGGTCACCATGCGATGCTACCTTGCCCCCCCGCACAGTCAAGGCCAAACCGGGGAAAGGGGTCAGGAACACCTTTTTCGGAGCCGAAGGCGACGTGTCCTCCTCGATGAAGTGGGCAGTCCCGGCGTTGCCCGAGAGCAGCAGACCAGGCCAACCTAAGTCCCTCACCCCACCTCGGGCAACACCGACCGGCAACTCCCCCATCCTCCCGTCGCTCTCCACGTCTACGCCGCCCTCGTCACCTCATTGGGCGCGGCACCAACACACGGGTTCGATTCCCTTAAAGTGGGTCGGACGGAGGAGGGGATGTACTGTTTTTCCCGAGGTCGCAGTTTACTGCACTTTTACCGCACACCTTCAAAAAACCCAATGAAATCAATGGAGCGGGTGAAGGGAATCGAACCCTCATCTCAGGCTTGGGAAGCCCGCATTCTACCACTGAACCACACCCGCCACCGTTGCTCTCTATATGTAGCAGGAACCCCGCGTCGGCGCAATACCCTTGTTGCCCTTATTTCACCTGCGGGCCTGGCCCGTTCCTCCCGGCCATTTAGGGATTTACTTGGCCTGAATTTTCGGCCTGAATGACAGTCTATTAACTTTATCATGAATACCGTATCCAACAGTTTGACTTCACGCCGGGATTTCCTAAGAACCTCTGCACTGGTCGGCGGCGCGTTGGCCGCCCCGGCTATTTTGCCGGGACAACTCTTCGGCCAGGGAAACTCTGACACCCTGCGCGTCGGCTTGATCGGTTGCGGCGGACGGGGTTCCGGCGCCGCCAGCCAGGCGATCAATGCCGACCCCAAGGTGGTGCTGACCGCGATGGGCGACGCGTTCGAGGATCAACTCCAACGCAGCCTGCAGAGCCTTCAAAAGCAGCACCCCGACAAGGTGAAAGTCACCCCCGAGAAGTGCTTCGTCGGGCTGGACGCCTACCAAAAGGTAATTGACAGCGGCGTGGATGTCGTGCTGCTGGCCGCTCCCCCGGGCTTCCGCCCCGTCCATCTCAAGGCGGCGGTTGACGCCGGCAAGCATATCTTCTGCGAGAAGCCAATGGCTACCGACGCGCCAGGTGTTCGCGCCGTGCTCGAGTCGGTCAAGGCGGCCAAGGTGAAAAACCTCTCGCTGGTAGCCGGTTTTTGCTGGCGCTACGACGATGCGCGCCGGGAGTTCTACAAGCGCATTCACGAAGGCGCGATCGGCGACCTCCGCTCGGTTTATGCCACTTACTATGCGGGGCAGGTCAAACCGATGCCCGCCCCCGGCGAGCGCCCGGCAGGCATGGGCGACCTGGAGTGGCAAATGCGAAATTGGTACAACTTCACCTGGCTCTCCGGCGATGGCTACGTCGAACAAGCCTGCCACAGCGTGGACAAGGTGGCCTGGGCGCTCAAAGATGTGCCGCCGCTTAAAGCCGTCGCGGTGGGCGGGCGCCAGACACCCAATCACCAGGGCAATATCTTCGATCACATGTTCGTCGTGTACGAGTATCCGGACGACCTGCGCGCGTTTGTAGGGCAGCGGCAGGTGGGCAACACGTACACCGACAATTCCGACTACATCATGGGCAGCACCGGCTTCGCCAAAATTCAGGGCTGGACCGGCGTGATGATCAAGGGCAAGGAAAACTGGCGCTACAAGGGCCCCAAGACCGACATGTACCAAAACGAGCACAACGAACTGTTCGCCAGCATCCGCAGCGGCAAGCCGATCAACGACGGCGTGTGGATGGCGCACAGCACGCTCTTGGGCATCCTGGGCCGAATGGCCGCCTACACCGGCCAGGAAATCACCTGGGAACAGGCTATGAATTCACAGGAGAAGCTGGTGCCTGACCAGCTTGACTGGAAGATGAAGCTGGACTTTCCGTCCATGGCCCAGCCGGGCGTGACCAAGCTCGTGTAAGCCGTGCCGGCACTATTCGTCTTGTCATATGAATCGGCGTGAATTTCTGAATGCCGGCGCGGGCGCGCTTGCGCTGGCGGCTTTGGCTCCGGGGACGTCGTTTGCCGCCGAAGAAAAGCCAGCCGTGGCCGCCCCGAAACGGGCCATCAAAAAGGGCATCATGTGGGGCACGGTGGGGGTGGCGGGTTCCGTGGCCGAGAAGATGAAGGCCATCAAGGCGGCCGGCTTCGACGGCGCAGAGATGATGAGCCACATGGAGGTGGAGGAGGTGTTGCGCGCGCGCGACGCCGCGGGCCTAGCGATCCCGAGCGTCTGCAATCGAGATCATTGGTCCAAGCCGCTATCCCACCCCGATCCCAAGGTGCGCGAGGAGGGGCTGGAGTCGCTCAAGCAGGCTTTGCGCGACGCAAAGCGTTACGGCGCATCCTCGGTCCTGCTGGTGCCGGCGGTAGTCAGCAAGGAAGTCGCCTATGACGACGCTTACAAACGCTCCCAAGCGGAAATCCGCAAGGCCATTCCGTTGGCCGAGGAGTTGGGCGTCAAGATTGCCATAGAGAATGTCTGGAACCATTTCCTGCTGAGCCCGCTGGAGGCCGCTCGCTACGTGGACGAATTCGACACCCCGGCCGTCGGCTGGCACTTTGATGCCGGGAACATCCTCAACTACGGCTGGCCGGAGCAGTGGATTCGCATCCTCGGCCCGCGCATGAAGATGTTCCACATCAAGGAGTTCAGCCGCAAGAAGCGCGACAGCGAGGGCCTTTGGAAGGGTTTTGACGTCAAGCTGCTCGAGGGCGACAACGACTGGCCGGCGATTTTGAAAGCGGTGGACGACATCGGCTACCATAGCTGGGCCATCACCGAACAGGGCGGCGGCGGGAGCCCGGAAGGGCTCAAGGACCTCGCCGACCGCCTGGGCAAGATTCTCGCCTCTTGAGGCGCCCATGAAACGCAACCTGAAGAAAGGACTGTGGTACTCTTCCGCGCCGGGTGGGTCAGTACTGGAGAAGTTCCAGGCAGTCAAAGCCGCCGGCTTCGACGGCATCGAACCGCCCAGCCACCTGGACCAGGAGGAAGTGCTGCGCGCGCGCGAGGCGACCGGACTGGCCATTCCCAGCGTTAGCTGCGGCAAGCACTCGCGCGGCCTTTCGCATCCGGACACCGCGCAACGCACCGAGGCGGTCGAGGGCCTCAAACACGCGCTGCGCGACGCCAAACGCTACGGCGCCTCATCCATCCTTGTGGTGGCCGGCGGCGTAACCCAGCAAGTCTCCTACGCCGACGCTTACCAGCGCGTGCAGGAGTCAGTGCGGCAAGCCGTGCCGCTGGCTGAAGAACTGGGCGTAAAGCTGGCCTTTGAGAACGTGTGGAACCATTTCCTGCTCAGCCCGCTTGAGGCCGCCCGCTTTGTGGACGAGTTTCGCAGCCCCGCGGTGGGCTGGCAATTCGACGTCGGCAACGTGATAAACCTCGGCTGGCCCGAGCAGTGGATTCGCATCCTGGGCCCGCGCATACTAACGTTGCACATCAAGGAGTTCAGCCGCAAGAAGATGAATGAAAAGGGCCCATACGCGGGCTTCGCCGTTGAGTTCCTGGAGGGAGACAACGACTGGCCGACGGTGATGAAGGCGGTGGACGCCATCGGCTACCACGGCTGGGCTATCGTGGAGCCGGCGTGGCAGCCTAAAGATGTGGATCCGGCCGTCCGCCTCAAACAAATCTCCGCCAAGCTCGATCAAATCCTCGCCACGTAATTGCCGGGCAGCACTTGTCCGCAGGCGCTCAGCACAACGCCGGCTTCAAGTCGAGCATACCCAAAGCCACCCGGTGAGAAATAAACGTCTCCACCGGTCCGTGATGGCAGCGTGAGGCCGCGTGTGAAGGCAGGCGGAAGGGTCACTCATCCTCCATCAACGGCTGGCCCCTGGTCTCGGGCGCGCGCAGCAGGACGAGCAATCCCAGGAGATAGATGGCCGCCAACGTGACGGCGCCGACGCGGAACGGGTCGGCGACGCCGAGCGCCCGGAAACCGTCGCGTATCGAGTTGCCCAGCACCATGACGATTGCCGCGGAAAGGCGGGCGACATTGTAGCCGAAAGCGGTGCCTGTGGAGCGCAGGCGGGTGGGGAAGATCTCCGGGAAGTAGATAACGAACCCGCCCATGACGCCGATGGTGAAGAAGCCGACCAGCGGCAGCAGCACGTAGGCCTGCCATTCGGACTGGAGCGTCAGAAAGGCCAGCGCAATGGAGAAAAAGCCCCCAAGAAAGACCGCGGTGAAACTGACGCGGCGCCGGATATGATTGGCCAGGACTGTCAGCGTGAGGATTCCCAGGAAACCGCCGACGTCCTGCAGGAGCGTGGCCACGGCCTTAACACGGCCGATGTGCTGGGCAAGCTCGGCGGGCAGCGTCTGGCCGCGGAGCTCCGGGGGTGTGAGCGCGCTGCTGATGAGTTCCGGCGACCAGAAACCAACGCCCCAAACGCCGACGATGCCCGCCGTCGCGAGCCCAACCGCCACGAGCGTGTGCCGCCGCCAGCGCGGGTGGCCGAACATGCTCCTGAGGTCGCCCATTTGGCGCGCGAGGTTTTCGCGGGCCAGCGTGCGCGCGGCCTGCCACTTCTCGGACTCGCGCAGCGTGGGGATGACCAAAACCGTTAGCAGGGCCGGCGCCGCGCCGACGAAGAACAGGAGCCGCCAGCCGGGGGCGCTCGTGCCCAGCCAGTCCAGGGTGTAGGTTTGCTCCGGGAGAAAGAGCCACCGCGACAGCACTGAGCCGGACATGTTGCCCAACACCGAGAGCGCCGAAAAGAGGCCGAGGCAAAAGGAGCGGGCGTGGTCGGGCATGGTTTCGGCGATTAGAGTGGCCGCCGCCGCGAAGGCGCCGCCGATGCCGCTGCCCATGAGGAGCCGGTAGAGGCAGAAGTCCCACCAGGTGGTCGCCAGGCCGCACAGGCCGGTGAACAGGGAGTAGAGGAAAATGGACGCGGCGAGGGTCTTGACGCGGCCCCAGCGGTCGCCCATGACGCCAAAGAAGAGGCCGCCAATGGCCCAGCCGACCATGGTGGCGGCGGTGGCCCAGGTGGCGTAATCCACGACGAGGCGGTGCGTCTGCGGCAGGCCGAGCAGGTCGGACAGCGCGGGCGAGCGGGCGAGCATGAAGATGCGCTGGTCTGTGCAGTCGAACAGCCAGGCGAGCGCGCCCACACAGAACACCCACCAGTGGTAGGGCTTGAGGCCTTGATACCAGCGAACACGGGGCGTGGAGGATTCGTTCATGGCTTAAGAGGGGAAACAGCGCGACCAGATGCCGCCGGCGTGTTCGGGCGAGGAGACGACGGTGATGACCGCGAGGCCGGCGGACGGGAGCCGGGTGAAGATCCAATCAAGGTCGCGCCCGGATAAATTGCCCCAGATGACCAGCGGCTTGTGGGCGAGGATCTTCACATGCGCCGCGTGGAGGTCTTCGGCGGAAGGGCCGCTTTCGTCAACGTGCAGCTCGAGCGCGAGGAAGGGCATGCGGAGGTAGTAATCTGTTGGCACGAACTTCGTCGGGTGCTGGTGCATGATGACGGCATCGCAGGCGCGCGCGATGCGGTCGTCGTGCTCGCGGATGAACTTATCGTAGAGCGCGGGGGAGAGCAATGCCGCAGCGTCCTCCTGGTGCCAGACGGTTCCCGGCGGCGCCCAGAGGTTGTAGTAGAACGAGCCGACACCTCCGTGGAAAAGGGGAATGCGGGCGAGCTGGAAGCGGGCGAAGGCGATCCAAAATTCCGTGAGCTGACGGCAGACTTGCTTCACCTCGCCGGGCCGTTCGAGCATCGCAAGGATGAACTCCGTGCCGCCATAGAGGGCCGAAAGCAGGTCCGCAATGCCGCGCATTCGCGTGGTGCCGATCGGCCACCGCCCGTCGCTGTGCGCGGCCAGGCGGTCGAGGAAATCCCCGGCAAGCCGCATCCAGGAGGAGCGGGGATCAAAGGCGGGGAGCGAATCGGGCCCGGAGAAGCGCGCCGGGCTCCGGGCGTGGATGGAGCCGGTGGCGTGGTCGGCGAAGATGGGACAGCCCAGGGCCGCTTCGAGCCACGGGATGCCCCAGAAGGCGCTCGCGCTCCAGATGAAGTCCCCGCCGCAGGCTTCGTGCAGGCCGAACAGCCGGTCGCAGTCGTCGAGGTAAGGCGCGACGGCGAAGTCTTCCGGCGCTAGTGGCCGGTCCGTGGACAGGGAGCCGGAGGCACGGTAGCGGCGGAGAGGGTAATCGCTGCCGACAAAGAAGCCGAGGAGCGGTCGATCGTTGGCCCGCTGGTAAAACTGCCGGAACCGCGCAACGCGTTCTTCGACGGGGAAGTGTGGGGCCGAGCCGGCGGGCATAAGTCAGCGCCCCGCAGCCTTGAGCGACGCACGCGCGCTTTGCTCGATGAACACGTTGTCCAGGCCGAGCGCGAGCATGGTGTAGCCCTCGTCCAGCGCCCGGCGGACATTGGCCTCGCTGGGGCGAATGATATGCAGGCCCGCGGATTGCTTGTGCGCGCGGCAGGCGGCGCGGTATTTGTCCAGCGCGGCAACCATCTGCGGATGATCGAGCTGGCCCGTGATGCCCATCGAGCCGCTAAGGTCCAGCGGGCCAATGAAGACGCCGTCCACCCCTTCCACGCGCAGGATGGCGTCAAGATTGGCGATGGCGTCCTTGTGTTCGATCTGCATGACCATGGCGATCTCCTCGTTCGCCGACTCGATATAGGTTTCGAAGTCCGCGCCGTGGAGATTGGCGCGGGAGTAGCCGAAGCCGCGGACGCCGCGGGGAGGATATTTGGCCTCGCGCACCGCCGCTTCGGCCTCGGCGGCGGTCTTGACCATAGGGATGATCAGTCCGCGCGCCCCGGCATCGAGCGTGCGGTGGATCCAGATTGGGTCGTTGAGGGGCAGCCGCGCCACGGAGACGCAGTCGAAGCCGCCGAGCGCGCGGAAGAGGTTGGCCGTCGTTTCCAGGTCAATCGCGCCGTGCTCCAGGTCCACGCAGACCCAGTCGAAGCCCGCGCGCGCCATGACCTCAGCGCAGGCGGGGTGGCCGATTTGAATCCAACTGCCCAGCGTGACCTGACGTTCGAGCAGCGCGCGCCGCAACTTGTTCTTCATAGATTAACTTTGCTGTCCAAGTTTCGCCAACACCTCCGGGTTTAGCAGGTCCATGTCGGCATGCTTCCCCGCCTCCGCCAGGAGAATGTTCCGCAGCGCGCGGCTGGCCATCCGGTCGCACGCCTCGCGCGTGCTGCTGCTGATGTGCGGCGTCATGATCACGTTGGCCAGCGCGCGCAGGTCTTTCCCCGGCGCCGCGGGCTCGTAGGGTTCCTGTTCAAACACATCCAGCGCCGCGCCCGCGAGCCGTCCGCCCGCCAGCGCGTCGTATAGCGCCGCCTCGTCCACCACCGCGCCCCGGGCCGTGTTCACCACCCAGCAACGCGCCGGCAGCCGCCGCAGCCGCTCGCCGTTCAGGAAGTGGCGGGTCTGTGGCAGAGACGGGATGTGCAGGCTCACGAAATCCGCGCCGTCCACTGCCTCCCCGAAATCCCTGACGACCGACGCAAAGCCGCACTCCGCGCACAGCCGCTCCACGTCCAGGTCTGCGACCTCACAGCCTGCCACCTTCATGCCCAGGCCGCGCGCGGCCATCTGGCCCACACGACGGCCGATCGCGCCGCAGCCAATCACCGCCAGCGTCTTTCCCTTCAACTCGCTCCCCATCTGGGGCGCCCAATCCCCCGCGCGCAGCCGGGCCGCCTGGGCCACGGTGTGCCGCGCCGCCGCGAATAGCAGGTTAATCGTGTGCTCGGCGACGGAATCATCGAGCGCGCCCGGCGTGTTAGTGCATAGCAAACCGCGCGCTGTGGCTTGCGCCTTGTCCACCCCGTCGTGTCCCACTCCGAACCGGGCGATAATCCCCCCGGCGCTGAGCGCCTGGTACAACGGCCCGTGGTAGCGCTCGACCCCGATGATGGCGTGGCGCATCTTGCCAACCCGGATAGCCTCCGCCAGGGCTCCCTCCTCTGCCGGCGCGCGCACGCAGTCGCAGCCTTCGTCCGCCGCGCGCACAAACAGTGTCTCCGCTTTGCGGTATTCGAGATCAGTTACGGCGACTCTCACCATGACACGGTTCTGGGGTCTGGCCAGCCCGCAGAGTGTGACGGCCCCACCTGCGAGTGTCCAGCCAGGAAAGCCGTGTGGCCGAGCAGGTCGTGGCGCGCGGACCAAGGCGCGGCGGGACGCGGGCCGAACGATGACGAAAGTCCCGGGTGATGCGACGCTGCTCCGCAGGGACTCCTACATCGTGATCCGAGGAGTGAATGCCGGACTACCACCGCAGTTCACGGTAGCTGCCAGGCTGGGTGGCGGCGGCTGCCGCGGTGATTTCAGCGAGGTGATCCTGGATGTCCGGCCAGCTTGTGGTTGGCAAGACGAGGATCGCGAGGCGGCGGCCGGACAAGTCTTGCTGGTGGCGCAGGTTCTGGTCTGTGGTAATTAGAACGTCAAAGAGTGGCTCAGCCGCGTTGAGCAAGTCCCCATTGGCAAGTGAGGTCCATCCCATCTCGTACGCCGTGGAAACGGAATGATCCGCGAGCGTGCGTCGCAACGGCGCCGGTGTGCCCTGGTCGAAGAGTATTCGCATGAGCGGAAGCGCTCAGGCCGCCGCTAGACTCTCTTCAGCGTGGCGAAGCACAGCAGTCACTTGCTCGCGGGCGACGCCGGGGAACCACTCGAGGAAGTCTTCGACTCGCGCACCGTCCTCAATGTTCTCGAACAAGGCGCGGACCGGGACACGCGTGCCCTTGAAGATCCACGCGCCGCTCACCTTGCCGGGAATTCGTTCGACGGCCGGGCATTGGGTCCAATCGATCATCAAACCTAAGCTGCCATTGTTTCCAGGGGCCGGCAAGCACCCAATCCCGAGCCCGGCCTATTGGGCGCAGACTGTTTCCACCAACACGTGGCGGCAGGCATCTTGCCTGCCGTAGAGCCGGGCAACATGCCCGGCGGAATGGACGCGGGTTTAGGCTGGGCACGCCGGTCCGGGCGGCAAGATGCCGCCCTTCACGGCAGGCAGGATGCCCGCCGCTACATAGCAGTAGTGGCAGAATGCGCCCGCCGGCGTCGGAGCTGTGGTTTTCTCTCTTGCCCTGGCTGCGGTCTTCTGCTACAAGGGGTCCCGGCTGGTTTGCCACCGGTTTGGGTGCCGGAGGCCGGGGACTTCCTTTCAAGCCCCCAGTCGCGCCGGCCGGAGCTGGATTGCGAGCCGGGAAACGCAGATGAAATTCAACCCTCGGAGACTATGATACGTAATGCCTTCTTACTGGCGGCGGGCAGCCTCGTGTGCGCGGCGCTCACCGCGTCGGCCACGACCCGCTATGTGAACCTCAACAACCCCGCGCCGGCTCCGCCCTATACGAGCTGGACCGACGCCGCCACCAACATCCAGCACGCCATAGACGAGGCGGTGGATGGGGATGAGATTATCGTCACCAACGGCGTCTATGCCACAGGCGGCCGAGCCGTGTACGGCACGATGACCAATCGCGTGGCCATTGACAAGACGGTGACGGTGCGCAGTGTCAACGGCCCGCTGCTGACGGTCATCGAAGGCCGCGCGGTGCCGGGAACGACGAATGGGGATGGGGCGATTCGGTGCGTGTATGTGGGGACCAACGCGGTGCTCAGCGGGTTTACCTTGACCAACGGCCACACGCGGGAGTATTATGAGGACTCTTACGAGGAGCGGAACGGAGGCGGAGCATGGTGTGAGACGTCGGGGGTGGTCAGCAACTGCACCTTGAGCGGCAACTCGGCCGGCATTGCTGGCGGCGGGGCATATCGGGGCACCCTGAACAACTGCACCTTGAGCGGCAACTCGGCCTCCTCTGGCGGCGGGGCGTATTCTGGCACCCTGAACAACTGCACCTTGAGCGACAACTCGGCCTCCGGGGGTGGCGGGGCGCATTCTGGCACCCTGAACAACTGCACCTTGAGCGGCAACTCGGCATCCTTCTCTGGCGGCGGGGCGTATGAGGGCACCCTGAACAACTGCACCTTGAGCGGCAACTCGGCCACCTATGGCGGCGGGGCGTCTTACGGCACCCTGAACAACTGCACCTTGAGCGGCAACTCGGCCTCCTCCTCTGGCGGCGGGGCGTATGAGGGCATCCTGAACAACTGCACCTTGAGCGACAACTCGGCCTCCTCCTCTGGCGGCGGGGCGTCTTACGGCACCCTGTACAATTGCACCTTGAGCGGCAACTCGGCTAACTGGGGCGGCGGGGCGTATGGTGGCCTCTTGAACAACTGCATTGTCTACTACAATTCGGCTGGTGGCGGGCCAAACTACGCTGGCTGCAGCTTCAGCTACTCGTGCACGACGCCGCTGCCAGGGGGCACAGGCAATTTCACCGCAGCGCCCCAGTTTGTGAACACCAATGGCTGGAGCAATCTGCGCCTTCAAACCGGCTCCCCCTGCCTCAACGCGGGCAACAATGCTTATGTTGTGGGGGCGATCGACCTGGATGGCAATCCCCGCGTTGTCGGCAGAACGGTGGATGTGGGAGCCTATGAAGTTCAGCCCGTGCTTCATTACGTGACGATGACCAACAGCAACCCGCTGGCTCCCTACAGTTCGTGGACCACCGCCGCCACCAACATCCAGGACGCGATAGACGTGGCGGTGGCAGGAGATGAGATTGTCGTCACCAACGGCGTCTATGCCACGGGCGGCTGGGCCGTGCACGGCACGATGACCAACCGGGTGGTCATCAACAAAGCGGTGACAGTGCGCAGTGTGAACGGACCGCTGCTGACGGTGATCGAAGGGCGGGCGGTGGCGGGGACGACGAATGGGGATGGGGCGATTCGGTGCGCGTATGTAGGGACCAACGCAGTGCTGAGCGGCTTTACTTTGACCAACGGCCACACGCGGGCAACCGGGCAGTTTATCAAGGAACTGATGGGAGGTGGAGCATGGTGTGAACCGTCGGGGGTGGTCAGCAACTGCGTCTTGAGCGGCAACTCGGCGTACGAAAGTGGCGGCGGGGCGTATGAGGGCACTCTAAACAACTGCACCTTGAGCGGCAACTCGGCGTCCCGACGTGGTGGAGGGGCTTGTGATGGCACCCTGAACAACTGCACCTTGAACGGCAACTCGACTTACGAGGGTGGCGGCGGGGCGGCTTATGGCACCCTGAACAACTGCACCTTGAACGGCAACTCGGCCGATTTTGGCGGCGGGGCGTATTATGCCACCCTGAACAAGTGCACCTTCATCGGCAATTCGGCCCGCCTCGGCGGTGGGGCGTATGATGCCACCCTGAACAAGTGCATCCTGAGCAGCAACTCGGCCACTGCCGATGGCGGCGGGGCGTGTAATAGCACCCTGTACAACGGCACATTGAACGGCAACTCGGCCTCCAACTCTGGCGGCGGGGCTTGTGATGGCACCCTGCACAACTGCACCTTGAGTTGCAACTCGGCCTCCTCCGGCGGCGGGGCGTGTCGGAGCATCCTGAGCAACTGCACGTTGAGCGGCAACTTGGCTGACTGGGGAGGCGGGGCGAATAGTGGCGCCCTGAAGAACTGCATTGTGTATTACAACTCGGCTCCCAACGGCCCAAACTATTGCTACGGCAATCTCGAATATTCCTGCACGACGCCGCTGCCTGAGGGCGCAGGCAATTTCACCAATGCGCCGCTGTTTGTGAACACCAACGGGTGGTGCAATCTGCGGCTCCAAACCCACTCACCCTGCATCAACCGGGGGAACAGTGCCTACGCCCCCGGCTTGACCGACCTGGATGGCAGCCCGCGGATCGCCGGCGGCAGGGTGGACATCGGCGCCTACGAATTCCAGGGCGCGGGGTTTAGCGGTTTCACCGCCTGGCTCTGGCAATACGGCCTGCCCAGCGACGGCTCCGCCGACTACACCGATACGGATGCCGACGGCCACGACAACTGGCAGGAGTGGCGTTGCCAGACCGATCCCACCAACGCGCTCTCGGCGTTGCGGATGGTGTCAGCCCTGCCCGCCGGGACCAATGTGATGGTGGCCTGGCAGAGCGTGGCCGGGATGAACTATCACCTTTTGCGCAGCACCAATCTGTCGGCGCAACCCCCGTTCTCGCTCGTGGCGACCAACTTGGCGGGCCAGACCAGCGCCACCAGTTACACTGACACCAATGCCGCCAGCCTGGCCCCGCTCTACTACCGGGTCGGGGTGGGGGACTAGCCGGAACATTCCGCACCTGCGAGGCCGGCGCGCGGGCATCCTGCCCGCTTACACGGTTAGAGTGCTCCAAGCGGGCAGGATGCCCGCGCGCCGGTCGGTCGGCATTTCATACGGAACATGAAATATCCGTGTTCGCCGGGCGGGGCGCGGCCGGGGGGGTTCCGCCGGGCAGGATGCCCGGCTCACCGGCAGGCAAGATGCCTGCCGCCACGTGGTGGTCGTAGTAAGGAGCGCGGAGCCAGTGCGGCGAAACTCGCCCAAGCTTGACGGGGCGGCGCGCTTGCGGCCAAGCTTTCGGGCCATTGCTTATGAAACTGAGCCCCAACCAATCGCTGGCCGGCATTTTGGAGCCGGTTTTTGCCATACGCACCGAGGACGATCTCGGCATAGGCGATGCCGAGGGGGTGCGGCAGATGATTGACTGGTGTCATCGTCATCAACTCAACATCCTTCAGACCCTGCCGATCAACGAGGTCAGCGACGACAACAGCCCTTACAACGCCCTGAGCTCGCTCGCGCTCGAGCCCGCCACGATTGCTGTTTCCCCGCGCCACATCCCGGACCTGGCGCCGGGCGTTTTCGCGAAGCTGGCGCCGCCTGAGTTGCTGGCTGAGTTGCGCAACGGGCCGGTGAATTATCCCGGCGTGAAGAAGCTCAAGCGCAAGCTGCTCGAAGCGGCGTTTGAGAGCTTCGCGGCGCATCACCTCAACCGGGACAGCGAGCGATCCCGGCAGTTCGACTCGTTCCAGAAGGAGAACGCCGCCTGGCTGTCCGATTACGCCCTGTTCCGCTTGCTGATGGAGGAGAACGGCGGCTTCCCCACCTGGGACCGCTGGACGGTCAAGCACCGGTCGCCGCAGGCCGCTCGCGCCTGGCTTGAATCACTGCCGGAGAAGCGCCGCGCCGAGCTGACCCGGAAGCAGCTTTTCTTCATGTATGTCCAATGGCTCGCCTTCGACCAATGGCAAGCCCTGAAGGCCTATGGCACCACTCGGCACGTTTATCTGATGGGCGACATCCCTTTCGGCGTGGGCCGATTCAGCGCGGACGTCTGGGCCAACCGCGACATTTTCGACCTGGACTGGAGCGGCGGGGCGCCGCCCGAGAAGGTGTTCAAGGTGGACGCCTTCACCGAGAAATGGGGGCAGAACTGGGGCGTCCCCAATTATCGCTGGGAGGAATTGCGCCGGCGCGACTTTGATTGGTGGCGCACCCGCGTCGGCAACATCCAGAAGGTTTTCCACCTCTACCGCATTGATCATGTGCTGGGCTTTTTCCGCATTTACTCGTTTCCGTGGACGCCGGACCGCAACGCCGAGTTCCTGCCGCTGACCGAGGCTGAAGCCGCCGTCAAGACCGGCGGGCGCCTGCCTGGGTTCAAGCAATTCCCCGACGACACCCCGGAGCACCAGGCGGCCAACCAGGCCCAGGGGGAGGAAATCCTGCGCGTGGTGCTGGAGGGCTCCGGGGAGACCACCGTCGTGGCGGAGGACCTGGGGGTCGTGCCGGAATACGTGCCGCCCACTCTCCTCAAGCTCGGCATCCCTGGGTTCCGGATCCCGATGCTCTTCCGGGAGCACGACGGCCGTTACCTGGACCCGGGGACCTATCCGCGCCTCTCGCTGGCCCAGCCCACCACGCACGACCATCCGCCGCTGGCGGCGGCGTGGGCCGAGTGCTGGCGCAACATTGATGCGGGCAAGGAGGTGGCCATCCAGCGGCGCGAGCTGCGCCAGATGCTGGAGTTCGCCGGCCTGAAGGGCGTCGAGCCCGCGCGCGAATTTACCGACCAGCTTCACGAAGCCTTCACCCGGCGCGTCCTGCAATCGCCCTCCTGGCTGGCCGTGTTTCAGATCACCGACGTGTTCGGCATGACTGCCCGTTTCAACACCCCCGGTTCAGTGTCGCCCACCAACTGGACGCACCGCCTCCCGTTCAGCGTTCAGGAATTGGACGAGGACCCGTTCCTGTTGCAGCAAGCGGAGATGTTTTCCCGGCTCGCCAAGGAGAGCGGGCGGGTGAGCTGACCGGTTGGCCGGTTTCGGACGGGGGCGGAGCTTACCGCCGGCGTCCGCCCATGATGCCGCCGAGCACCCCGCGCATGATCTGGCGGGTGAGGCCGCCGACCACGGCCGTGGTGACGGTGCGCGTGGCGCTCTTGGCGATCATGGTTGCGAAGGTGTCCGGCTGGCGTCCCGCCGGGCGCTTGGGCACGGTCGGCAACGCCGGCGGAGCGGCCGGCGCGGGTTTGCCGCCGCGGGCTCCGAAGATGGAGCCGAAGAAGCCGGGCTTCTCTACTTGCACCGGTGGCGCCTGGGTTTGCCCGGCGCTGGCCCCGACGGCCCCGGTCAACCGCTCGTAGGCCGACTCACGGTCAATGGCTTTCTCATAGAAATCCGCCACAATCGAGTTGGCCATGAGCGCCTTGCGCTGCTCGGGCCGGATGGGTCCGATTTGGCTGCGCGGCGGCATGACGAAGGCGCGTTCGACAACCGTAGGCTGGCCGCGTTCGTCGAGCAGCGAGACCAGCGCCTCGCCCACCGCCAGTTCCCCGAGCACGGATTCGGTGTCGAGCTGGGGATTGGGGCGGAAGGTTTCGGCGGCGGCCTTGACGCGTTTTTGGTCGGCCGGGGTGAACGCGCGCAAGGCATGTTGCACCCGGTTGCCGAGCTGGCCCAGGACGCTGTCGGGCACATCGCGCGGGTTCTGGGTCACAAAGTAAACACCCACGCCCTTGGAGCGGATGAGCCGCACGACCTGCTCGATCTTCTCGAGCAGCACGGAGGGCAGGTCCGCGAAGAGCAAATGGGCCTCGTCAAAGAAGAACACGAGCTTGGGCTGCGGCAGATCGCCAACCTCCGGCAGGTTCTCGAACAGCTCGGAGAGCATCCACAGCAGCAGGGTGGCATAGACCTTCGGCGAGGTCATGAGCTTGTCGGCGGCCAGAATGTTGATCATGCCGCGGCCGGCGGCGTCGGTCTGGATGAGGTCGTTCAGGTTCAGCGCCGGTTCGCCGAAGAACATGTCCCCGCCTTGCGCTTCGACGGCGAGGAGGTTGCGCTGGATGGCTCCGATGCTCGCGGCGGAGATGTTGCCGTATTGGGTGGTGAAGGCGGGAGCATTCTGGCCCACGTGATTGAGCATGGCGCGCAGGTCTTTCAGGTCGAGCAGGAGCAGCCCGTGTTCGTCGGCAATGCGGAAGACCAGGCTCAAGACGCCCGCCTGGGTTTCGTTGAGCACGAGCAGGCGCGACAGCAGTAGCGGGCCCATCTCGGAAATGGTCGAGCGCACGGGATGGCCGCTTTGGCCGAAGACGTCCCAGAACGTGACCGGAAAGGCGGCGGGGGCGTAGGTGTCGAAGTGCAACTGCTTCACGCGCTCCAGCACCTTGGGCGACTGGCCGCCCGGCTGGCTCAGGCCGGCGAGATCGCCTTTCACGTCGGCGAGGAACACCGGCACGCCCTGGGCGCTGAATCCCTCGGCGAGCCCCTGCAAGGTGACGGTCTTGCCCGTGCCGGTGGCGCCGGCGATGAGGCCGTGGCGGTTGGCCATCTGCGGCAACAGAAACAGGTCCGTGCGCGAATTGCGCGCGACGAGGATAGGTTGGGACGTGCTCATATTCGGATGTGGTTTGGAGTCATTTCTTCGGCCTAATGAACCCTCGCCCGGCATGGTTTGCAAGCCGGGATTGCAGCCGTGCCCGGCCTGGCGGCGGCCGGCGGTTCTGGGCGGCACATAGTGCGCCGCTGCAATCCAAGGTGTGCCGGAATGACACGACGCTCAGATGCTGAAACTCGAAGTGTGCCACTTTGGCACGTTTTAAGTCAGCACCGCCGCCCAATCGCTGCCGCCGTGGGGATCTACTTGGGTTTTGCAGGGCTGGTGGATCCCGAGAGCGCGAATTGGGGCGAAAACTGGCGTAAGTTCTTTAATCGCAGTGAGTTACCACAATCGGAGGGGCTCTGGGGGGCAATTACGCGTAAGTAACGTGGGCGTAATGGGTTACCCAGGTGAACCTACGGTGTGGATACGGTGTGCATACGGTGAGGATACGGTGTGTCTCCCTGGTGGGCCGGGGCCCGGGGCAGAAGGCGAAGCGCCAAGCCGCTTTTTCATGAACGGCTACGCTCGTGTTGCGTTGCGGGCCCTGCGCTGTGCCACCCCCCGGTCCAGGCTGTCGTCGGCTTAGTGCCCCGAGCAGCCGTAGGATTGCCCGGTCTCGATGGCAGGCGGCAGCGGCTTCAGCTTGGTGAGCTTGACGCGGAAGTCCTCCGGGCCGCGCTCCAGGTAGTCCCAGGTGAATGCCTCGGGAAACTCGGCCTCGAACTGGTAGCGCAGCGGCACGGGGTCGTGGTCGTTGAGCAGGATGAAGTGATCGCCCACGGGCAATTCACGCCAGGTCTTGAGGATAAGCCCGTGCTTGATCGAGCAGGGGATGGGACGCACGTCCATGACTTTGTCCGCGCCGATGAGGGGTGCTGTTGGTGTGTTCATTTGAATTATTGATGATGGGTGATAGGTGATGGGGGATTGAGTTCGAGGTGGTTAGCCGTTCATGCCCACGCATTCGCGGGCGTAATCGCTCATCATGGAGGGATGCCACGGCGGATCCCAGACGATCTCGACTTCCGCCTCCTCGACCGCTTCGAGGTTGCGCAAGGCGTTCTTCACGCCCCAGGCGATGCTCTCGTGCATCGGGCAACCCCGCGTAGTGAGCGTCATTTGGACGGTGACCCTGGCGCCCTCGATGCAGGTGCCGTAAACCAGGCCCAGGTCCACGATGTTGCAGCCGATTTCCGGGTCAACGACCTGGCGGAGGGTTTGGAGGATCAAGGCTTCGTTCAGTTCCGGTGCGCTCATAGACTGGCGGCTGCCGCCCGCCGCAGGGTAAGGGGTTGGATTTGAGGGCGGATAAGGTGGCTGAGGATTTTGATGACGTTCAACGCAAGCGTTCCGAGGCCCAGCCCGAGCAGCAGGAGACCGCCTCTCACTGCCGCCGCGTTTCCCAGCACGATGGCGATGCTGGTGCCAGCCAGGCTCGCCACATACAACCAGTAGCCCGCGACCTGCAGGGCGGGCGAATAGAGATCGGCCAGCGAGGGAACTTTGCACAAGCCGATTTGCCGGCTGTAGCTGCCATACCAGACCAGGAATGGGAGGATTTTGTAGAACATGCCGATGATGGCGAAGGAAACCACGCCCATGAGCGCGAGGAATCCATATACATTCTCAAGCTGGCCGGTCAGGGCTGTGAGCGGCAATCCCGGCCACGACAGCCCGAGCGCGAGGATTGCCAGCGGCCCGAGCAGGCTCAGGGCGGTCAGAAAATAGCGCATGCCCCAGTCCAGCGTGGCGCGCTTGCGCGCGCGGAGAATGGCCAGCAACTCGATGCCGAAGCACGCCAGGCCGGCCACGACCACCAGGGCAAAGGCCATCTTGAGGGGGTGGCGAAGCAGGACGGCAACGAAAGAACCGAGCAGGCCCACGTTGAGCAGGAGCACGGAGGCTCCAGCCCGGCGGGGGCTCTGGATCTCACTCAGCGTGAACATTGGCACGAGCTTGTAGGAGATGCCCACGATGAGCATCACGAACACGCCCAACGCGCCCAGGTGCGCGTGCGCATGCATGGCGCTGATCTGATCGAAGCGCGCGACCAAGGCGGCCACGGCTTTCAGTCCGACCAGGAGCGTCCCAAACGGGTTGCCGGGCGCCAGCGCCGCGGCGGAGTCGTAGCTGCACTTGCCCACGGCGATGGTCAGCCCCGCACATACCGCCAGCGACAGCCAGCCCAGCGCGGACGCGATGGCGGCGGCAACGACATTCCAGCGCGGCACGCGGAGCAGGGTCCGCGCGATGTTGTAAACGAAGAGGCCCACGCCCACGGTCAGCACACAGCCAAAATGCCCGACCTGTTTCATGTTCCAGGCCCAGAACATCCAGACCATGCCGGCGAACCCGACCAGGTGCAGGGCGAATTGCCAGGCGGCGAGCCTCTCGCTGTGGAGCCTGGTCTCCAGCGCGACCGGCACGAGCTGGTACATGGCGCCCATAACGACGGTGCAAATCCAGCCCAGCACGAACAGGTGCGTGACGGCAATTACGTACTGGTTGTAGTGGTAAGTCGCCAGCATCTCCGGCCGCAACACGAGCAGGACCACCCCGGTGAACAGGGCCAGCAACCCGGCCGCCAGGAAGCGCAAGGGAAGGGCGATGGATGGCGCGTTGAGGCTGGAGACGGAAGTCGTGCCCGGCGAGGACACAGCGCGCGGGATCATGGTCTTAACGGCGTCGGACATGGGTGATGAAACTTCCATCGGCCTGTTCTTCCGTCTCGCCCACAAAGCCGCGTTCCTCCAGGTGAGCGTAAAGGTGCATCGGCCGCCGGTCTGTGCGCGCACGCAGCGCGGCGCCCTCGGGTAACGACGCCAGCGCCTCCAGAATTGTAACCAGCGGTTGGGGCGGCTCCAGCCCGCGGGCGTCAACTTCGACGACGGGCGGGCCCGTGCAGGAACGGGGATGCGAGCGTGCGGTACCGGGGTTTGGCTTGGCGGGCCCACTGCCACCGCGCGTGAATAGCACTTCACAGTCGCCACCGGGTGTGGCTTTGGACTGATGGGAAAATCCCTGCCGGGCCAGGACCGCATACAAGGGCACGGGTTCGAACGGCGCAACCAACATGAACTGCTCGTTGCCTTTGAGGCCAGCGACCGCCCGCATAATCCTCTCAAATGGCTCCCGGCCACTGCGGATGTCTTCCCGGACATCCAGGGTGACGATGCGTTGGTTCATCGGTGATTGGCCGGCGCTGGATTGCTTCAGGCCGGCTTGAAGAGTGTCAGCAGCATCGAAAACTGTTTGGTCGCTTTGACCGCGTGTGGCACGTTCGGCGGCATGTGCAGGAAGTCGCCGGGCTTGAGTTGGTGCGGCTTGCCGGCCAGCGAGAACTCGCATTCGCCGGATAACACCTGGATCAAGGCTTGCTGGGTGGAGGTATGTTCGGTCAGTTCCTGGCCCTCAGCGAATCCAAACAGCACGACCCGCACGGTGGGCGTCCGCAGCAGGGTGCGGCTGACAATGCCGTTGGGGGCAAACTGTGTTTCCTGCACCAGCGAAATGATCTTTTCGCTCTTGGCATCCAATAATGGTTGCTCACTCATGCCGGCAACCTAAGCCAGCTCAGGAAGCCGTGTTTTGATTCAAATCAAAGAAAGCAGGATTTCGGCGGGGGACTGGTTTTGGCGGGTGTTGCCGGGCGGAGACTCATTGCCACAGCCGCAGGGAACAGAGCCTCCATGCACCGACTGCTGCGCGGTCGCTGGCTTCGCAGCCAGCGCGGTGTTGCTTCGGATCACCTTTCCAACCGCGCGGAGGCCGGGTTTACTGGAACCAATGACTCTGCGCCAATCACCGCGTTTCAACTGCCAACAACTGGCGATACTCTTCGTATTCAGCGCATCGGCGGCGCCGAGGTAACACCGAGCCGCAGCGGCGGGAGAAACCGGGTTGCCAGCTTCTCGGTCAGATTGAAGATGACAAAGCCATCGGCGCCGAGTTCGCGCGACAATTGGATTTGCGCGGCAAGTTGCTCCGGGCCGGAAAGTTCGTGGGCGCCGATGCCCGCGTAGCAGGGGATCTTGTGGCTGACCGCCGCGACCTGTTCGCGGACCCACCTGGAGAAAGCGACATCCTCGCCCTCGTAGTTCATCGGACAGACAAAGTCCAGGTAACCGGCGTCAACCCAGGCTTTTGCGTCCTGTCCCACCACTCTGCGGGCGCTTTCCCAGTTGCCAAAGACCGCCGCGGAGACCTTTATCCCCGGCTTCAGCTGGTGGGCCTCCTGGCTCACCGCGCGCACCAGCCGTGTGACTTGTTCGCGCCGCCAGTCCCCAAACGGCTGGGCAGACTTTCCGGCCAGCACGTCTTCGGGCCACCTCTCGACCTTGCTGCCCGCAGCTTGCTCGAAACGCTCGCGGCAACCCTCGCAATAGCAGGCATCGGCATTCGGGTAGCGGATGTAATCGAAGTGGATGCCGTCCACGTCGTACTGGCGTGCAAGCTCGAGCATGGAATCGCGCTCCAGGGCGAAGTTCTCCGGGTGTGAAGGACAAAGCCATGTAACCTCTCCGCCTTTTCGGTCCTTTTGTGTGCGGCCGGCAGCGCGCAGCTTCGCGACGAATTCGGATGGGGCACGCAGCAGGTTGTGGTTGACCTTCCAGACATGCATCTCAACGCCGTACTTGCGGCAGGCTTTGAGGCATTCGGCCACTTGATCGCCCTCCTCGGCGACCTTCGGGCTCACCGGGAGAACTTTGCTGGGATAATAAGCCACACCGGCCCACACAAGGTTCGGGATGATGGCGTTGAATCCGTTGGTCTTGAGCACGGCGATCGTCCTGTCCCAGCCCCAGCCCTCGATCCCAAAGGCCGAGTGGATCCAGGTGGCACGAAACTCCCCCGGCTTGGACGTTTGTGCGCGGAAGAAGGCCTCCTGCTCAGCCGGGCTCCTGGCTGGAGCAGCACTTGCTTTCACCAGCCGCACACCGGCGGCCTCACCCCAATTCAGCCTGAGGGCGCCGTCATTCTCGCGTTTGCGCAGCCTGGTCTCGCGCCAGACCGAACCGTCCTCACGCAATAGCAGTGCTTTCCATGAGCCTTCGGGGAGCCGCAAGCACACCGGCTCCGACGCCGGGCCGTCCTTCCGGATTTCGATGGCCTCGCGGGTGGCCCGCAGGCGCAAGACCAGGTTCTGGAAGCGAACCCGATCCACCGCGAGCTCCGGCCAGTCCGCGGGCAGCCGCGGGTCGAGCTTGAAGCCGTCGGCTCGCGGGGCGAAACCGAGAAAGCCGTTCAGCATGATCTGCGGGACCATTGCGCTTTCGAAGAACTCCATGTCCAGCCCGAGGCCGCCCGCCGTGCCGCCGCCTTGCAGTGAGCCTTCGCGCGACCCGTTGTAATACTTCCGATAGCCGCCGGCGGCCTGCACCTCGTCGAACCACGGCACGATTTCGCGCAGTCGCTGCCACGCGTTGTCCGGTCCGAGAACCCTGAGCCGCGCCATCAAGTCGTGGTAGGCGAATCCGAACACCGCGCCTCCATCCTGCACCTGGCCGCCCCACGGGATGCTCTCCGGACTGCTCCAGGCCCAGAAATACCAGTCCACGTTGCGCCTGGTTGTGGCGCGCGGCCCGAAACGCCAGTGGTAGATGTCTGTGCCTTGCGAGGTGTCGCCCGCCACCACGCGGTCACCGTTAATCCAGCTCAGGATGGCGCTCGCATGCCGCGGCATGGCGAAGTCGTAGTAGATTGCCTCCAGGTTGAGAAACGTGAACCCGTAATCGTGCGTCTTGCCATCGGCATCCACACACGCATTGAAGCGTTGGGTCTCGGGGTTCCAGAACACGCGGTTGCCTTCGGTTTTCACCTCCGCCGCATGGCGCTCCAGCATTGCCGGGTCCAAACTCAACACGCCGCCGGGTATCTGCCATTCCGGGTGCGCCTCGATCTCGCGCTCGATGACCGCCATCACGCGGACCGCGTCGTAATATTGGATTGTCGCGTAGGTATCCAGCCCGCCGAACGGCAAGAGGTCCCAATAGTTGTTGCCAATGCCCTGACCGGTGTGAATGGTCTTGGCGCCGTCCGCGCCTCGCTCCAGACCGCTGCGGCCATCATGCCCCACCCAGTCGGTGTAAACGGCCTTGCGCTCCAGCGCGTGGTGCTCGGTCATGACGTGCCGCAAGGCAGTGCGCATGCGATTGATCTGCGCGCGCAGGAATTCCAAGTCGCGCGTCCACCAGAAGTATTTCGCGCAGCCGCGCACGAAGTTCTGACTGTTGATGTTGTGCCGGGTGTCGTATTGCGAGAAGAACGCCTGTATCGTGACGCTGCACGGCGCGGTGTTGCCCAGGCCGATGCGCAGTTGGGCGACTTCACCGGTCCACTGCGGGTGGCGATACATCGGGATCATCGTGCAGCTGATGCGGTCGCCTTTCACCGCCTCAAAGTACATCCGCCGGCCAAGACTGAAGTTGGTCGCCGAGGGGGTGGTCCATTCGACAAATGGCCGCACCGCGCCCCGGCCGTCGGTTTGCCAGCGGAGTTGGAGGAAAGGAACCTCGAACGTGTGACACTTCCACGGCGGCGCGGTCACCACCGCGGCGGCGTTGGTCGCCTCCAGGCGCCAACCATCGTCGTGCACGCCGGCGTCGCGCAGTCCGGTTAGCTTCCAGCCAGCGGGCTTGCTGAGGTCGTTTGGCCGCCAGCCCGGTCCTATGGTGTCCTTGAACGAGAAATGCCAACCGCAGCCGCGCCGGCCCTGGTTCCAGAAGGGAAATGGCCAGCCGAGCTGGTGGGCAATGCTGGCGTGCTGGTGCGTCGCCACGTAACCTTCCGGATCCACAATCCGCGCGCCGAGCGTCTCGGACCACGCCTGGCGCATGGCGTCAGCCTTGTTCTCCGTCGAAACAGCGGGCCACAGCGAGGCATCCGGGAGCCACTCATCCCAAAGCGTGGCCTTGGGACCCGCCCCCGGGTAATGCAGCCAGAACAGGTCGCGCAAGGAGGCCATCTCCTTCTCGTGGCCGGGCACCTGGAAGCGAGGGAAGTCATCCGGTGGAGCGGATTGGGCTGCCAAGCCTGACAGCAGCAGCATTATACAGGTTAGAATCACTGGTTGTTTGCGCCGGCTCATGATATGTAGCGGGCCTTAATACTCGAAGCCCGGACGCCGCGCACGGCAAAAATGTTCTCGCTGATCCTGATTGTCAAAACCGGCGTGGCTGCTACACTCTCGTTGACCGTGTGTATTTGGGCGCACCCTGTTTGGTGCGCCTTTTTTGGATCAACCACCTGCGAGGACATCGCATGGGCCGTTCCTATTGGTTTGAGTGCTTCAAGTGCGGTTACCGGGCCAGAGTCTCCGGGCGCGCCGACCGGGGCGTGAGCCTTTCCGTCCAGACCATCCTTTGCCGCGAGTGCCGGGAACTCTATGACGCCGTCACGCGGTTGAAGGTTCCGGCTGAAACCGCCGGCTGGGGGAACTTCGGCCGGTTGTCGAAGGCCAGGCTGCCAGGAGTGCGCCCGACACTCAGAACCCCACCGACCTTCCAAGCGGCTTTGAACCGGCTGCTCCCGGCCGAAGCGAAGCACTACCAATGGCTCAATTTCAAACCGCAGTGTCCCGTTTCGGCGGTTCACCGGGTTCGAGGCTGGAACGATCCGGACAAATGCCCCAAGTGCGGCAGCTTTCTGGAGAAGAGCGCGCTGCCGTATCGGGTCTGGGATTGAGACACAACCTCGGGAGCGTCGCCCCGGGTGGGGCGGGTGGCCGAAGGCTACTTCCGCGCGTAGTAAACGACCGCCGGCGGGAAATTGAGCAAGACCGGGACGGTGCGCAGGCTCTTAAACCGCGAGCGGATGCGCTTCCGGTCAATCAGCGAGTATTGGAACTGGATGTACCAGCCGCCCTGATTCAGCGCGCTGTTGACGGCGTCAATCAACGCCTGCGCCCGCTCACCACGGAGGTTCCCCAAGGGAATGCCCGAGATCACATATTCCGTTTTGTCCATTCCCCGCCGGTTCATTTCCGACAGGAGGTGGCCGGCGGAATCAGAAATCACTTCGACCCGGCCGTTGATGCCGGCGCGGTCCAGGTTGTCCCGCGTCTTGCGCGCCAGCATGGGGTTGATTTCGCAAGCCACTATGTGCGCTTTGGGGCAGCGGGCGGCCAGGCGGAGGGTCAAGGCGCCATTGCCGGCGCCCAACTCGATGATGCGCCCCGAATAAGCCGGCGACACCGGGGCAATCATCTTGCCGATGAGAAACCTCTGCGAGGGCACAATGGCGCCCGTCTGCCTGAACTTTATCAGGGCGGCGCCCATGAAGTGCAGGTAACTTGCCACTGTGTTATTCATCGAGACTCTGTAATCATCCGGACTAGGTTGGGGCATGGTCACCGAATGTTACCTCACGCCCAATTGGCCTTTTCTTCTCATTGCCTGCAGCGCCAGGTGTTGGCCAAGACCTGCCGCTCCAATCGCCCACTGGCGTACCAACGGATAAAAGCTAACACGCCTGCCAGGGCGTTTCCAACCACAATTTCACGGGAGACACGCCGGGGGGCGCAGTTTGCCATCGCTTTCACACTGCGGCGGGCAGCAGGCCGGCGTCCGCTACGGCTTCCAGGCAAAGGCCAAACGGTTCGATTCGTTGACCGCCCAGAGGTTCAAGGGCCAGACCGTGTTCCCATACCGGATGTAGCGCGCGCTGCCGTCCACATAGGCGAAGTTGGACCCGCCGGAGTATCTGCCCTTGCGCGTCACCGAATGGCACCCCTGCTCGACCTGATCCAGGTCATTGCCCACGCCCTCGCTCAGGTCCATGAAATAGTGCGTGGATCGGGGCGGGTTTTCGCCGGGCAGATTCTTCTTCTCGCCGAAGAGGAGTGTTTCCGACGGATGGATCACGGCGGTTTCCCTCATGGAACGGGCGGCATCCAACGCATCACTGAAGTAGTCGTTCCACCCGTTGATCAAGTAGCTGCGGTCGGCGCGATCAGCGGGCATCAGCGACGACCGGTCGGTCGGGGGCGGGCCGCGGAGGGCGTCGGTCGTGCAGACCAGCAGATTGGTGGTGCGGTAGTATTCCAGCAACTGCGTGGGCCAGCGCCAGCTATTCGTGCGCGGGGGGAACAGCCCGTCAAAATCGTCGGCATACAGCTTAACCGACAATCCCAATTGCTTGAGGTTGTTGACGCACTTGATGCGGTTGGCGGACTCTTTGGCCCGGGCGAGCGCCGGCAGGAGCATGCTGGCCAGAATGGCGATGATCGCAATGACCACCAGCAGCTCGATCAGCGTAAAGGCTGATGATTTGGCGGGGCGCACTTGCGCCCGCGGGTTTGCCCGGTTGCGGCTGGGGGCGTTCGAAATCCGGCGGTAAATGCCTCGATTCATGCTCTTGCTGCAGTTTGTATCTTAAGATTAGACTGACATTGTGCCTGATGCCGCCGGGGCTGCCGGTCGGCGCGTTGTGGTCGGATCCCGATTCATCCAACGTTCCGCTCGAATATCTTTGGCCGCGTCAGCGTCAACCCATCGCCCATATGACATGGAAACAATGGCTGCTGGTCGCGCTGGCCGTCGTGCTCGGCGGCGTCTCGCTTTATCTTAACCAAGACTGGTTTGCGAGCGAAGATATTCAAATTCATCATCGTTCACGGCCGGCGCGCGCCGGCATTCTGCGCCGCAGCAAGCCTCTGGTCCCGGCAGACACCGACCCGGTTTACTTCGCCTTCGAGCCGAGACTCAAGCTCACGTCTCTCAAAGTCATACCGGTTCATGAAATTGAGACCAACAAGTACCCTCATCCGATCTGGCACCTGGTTTCAGATTCCAACTCAGTTCCGGTATCCGAATGGTCTTACGGGACGACAATCCGGGGCATGCGGCCATCCGTAAAGGGCGCGACCCCCGATCCGCTGCGCCCGGGCGTTAAATACCGCCTCCTTCTCGAGACCAGCAAGACTAAAGTCGAGCACGACTTCACTCCCCAGCCCCGGACGCGGTAGATGCCGGGCCCTCCGGCCCAACCAGCCAGGACGCGCGCCACGCGTCAATGCGCAGACATACAACACTTCCCGTGCCAGTTGCCAGCGCCGCGTGAGGACACGCGGCCTGCAGGGCCAGGGCAGAACATGCTTTACCCGCCGGCGGGGCAGCCTCTACCCTTGCCGGCCAGAATGACGAGCAGCCACTGGCCCCGGGCGGCAATGAATGAGCCGGCCTCCACCATCAACCCCCATGGCTGACCCAGCGATCCCGCCGGCAGCCGCAGCGCCCACGAGTTTTCTGGGCAAGTTCACAATGCTCTTCCGCGCGGTACGCGAGCTATGGATTGTCTTTGCCATCGTCCTGCTGAGCAACCTGGCTTACCGGGTGGTGAATTTCACCTTGCGCCTGTGGCTCTCCTCGGACCTGGGGTTCAACGACGTCCAGGCCGGCATGGTGGTGCTCTTCTGGTCCGCCGGCTTAACGCTTTGCATCGTGCTGGTCGGTTCGCTGACCGATGCGCTCGGGTTACGCAAGACGTTCCTGCTGGGATTTGCGCTATGCATCATTTCGCGTGTGTTTGTCACGTTCTCCACGACCACGTGGGCCGCGCTGGGAATCGGCCTGACCTTGCTGGCGCTCGGGGAAGGCATGGGCGCGCCGGTGACCATTGCCGCCCTGCGGCGCTACACCACGACCGCGCAGCGCTCCATCGCGTTTTCCGTATTCTACGCCATCATGAACGCAGGGTTCCTCATCGGCGTTCTGATATTCGACGCCTTGCGCGCGGCGCTGGGGGAACACGGCAGCCTGACTTTGCCCGGGCTGGGCATCGAGCTTAGCACCTACCGCGCGACGCTGCTGGCCAGCTTGGCGCTTTCGGTCCCCAGCTTCCTGATCATTTACTTCTGGCTGCGCGAGGGGGTGGAGGCCACGGATCAGGGCGTCGTCATCACGCCGGAGCAGCCGAAGTATCCGGGCAAAAATGCCTTGCAGGTGCTCAAGCTCACTGTCGGGGATACCGCACGCGCTACGGTACGCATCTTCGCCGGGCTGTGGCGGCAAGCCGGCTTCTACAAGTTCCTGGCCTTCCTGACCCTGGCGGTGTTCATCAAGATGATCTTCGTACACATGGACTACACCTACCCGACTTTCGGCATCCGCGAACTTGGGGAAGGGGCGCCCGTGGGACATCTCTACGGGCTGAACAACATACTCATCGTCATCCTGGCGCCGTTGGTAGGTGTGCTGACGCAGCGCATACCCGCTTATCGCATGGTGATCTTTGGCAGTTTCATCGCTGCGTCGTCGGTCTTCATCATGGCAGTGCCGCCACAGTGGTTCCGGCCGCTTGCCGACGACTGGTGCGGCCATTACATCGCCCACGTCTGGCTGCGAGTCAATGGCCCGGTCAATCCCTATTACGTGATGATCTTCCTCTTCGTCCTGTTCCTCTCGATCGGCGAGGCCTTCTACTCGCCGCGGCTTTACGAATACACCGCGGCCATCGCTCCCAAGGGCCAGGAAGCCTCCTACATGGCCATGTCCTCCCTGCCGTTCTTCCTGGCGAAGATAGGCGTGGGGCCGCTCTCCGGGGTGCTGCTGGCTCAATTCTGCCCGGCGACGGGGCCCCGCCACTCGGAAACGCTCTGGCTGATCATCGGCCTGAGCACGATGATCGCGCCGGTGGGGTTGTTCGTGTTCCAGCGTTTCATCCGTGTGCACGAAGCCGGACGCGAGGACTGAAGTCGAACGCGGCGCCGAAATCCGCTTGAATGAAAGAGCTCAGGCAGTAGCTTCGGGGTAGAATGTACTGGAAATGCGCCCTGTTTGCTCTGCTCGCCCTCCTTGTAACAGCTCTCGCCGGCATGGCCCAACCCACTAACCAGATAGACCGATTGAAGGAGTTCAAGAAGCGCGCCGCCGCCTTCAAGTCCGTGATCACGCTGCCGCTATTCGAGACGACCAGCAACGCAATCCGCTTTGAGCTGCGTCAAACCATCGCCGTCGGCAACGCCGCCCTGGACCGCCTCGGGGCCCTCCAGCCCCGGGAGGTCAAGTTCGAGAACACGGTTCGGGCCCTGGACGACATCAACTACCAGGTCAGCCTGACCGCCGACCGTTTCGGGCTGATCAAGGAAACCAGCACAAGGGCCGCTTTGCGCAATGCGGCCACCGAGGCGCTCAAGGAACTCCAGGAATGGACCGTCGGCCTGGACTATCGCGAGGATGTCTACCGAGCCATCAAAGCCTACGCCGACCGCAAGCCGAGGCTGAAGGTCGAGGAGGCGAAGCTGCTCGCCGAAACCATGCGCGATTACCGCCGCGCCGGCCTGGACCTGCCCAAGCCCGAGCGCGACGAGGTCGAGCGTCTGCGCAAGAGCCTGACGCGCCTGATGACCGACTTCGAGTCCAACATCAACAAGGCGAGGAAGACGGTGAAGTTCACCCGGGCCGAGCTGGAAGGCGTGCCCGACAGTTTCCTGGCGCAGGCGAAGAGCGGCGATGACGAATACACCGTCAAGGTGAACGTCACCTGGCACTACCAGAGCGTGATGGAAAACGCCCGCCGCGAGGCCACCCGCAAGCGGCTGCTGCTGTCGCGCGACAACCTGGCCCGCACGGAAAACCTACCGCTGCTGGAGAAGATCCTGCCGCTGCGCGATGACATCGCGCGCAAGCTCGGCTACCCGTCCTGGGCCGACTACCAAACCGAAATCAAGATGGCCCGCAACGCGGCGGCGGTGGTTGACTTCCTGGAGAAGCTCAAGACCGGCCTGCAGCCGAAGTTCGACGCCGAGCTGGCCGAGTTCCGCCGGATTAAGGCCAGGGAAACCGGCGATCCCAACGCGCAGGTCCACATCTGGGACTGGCGCTATTTGAATAACCAGCTCAAGAAAGAGAAGTACAACGTGGACGCGGAGCAGTTGCGCGTGTTCTTCCCCTACGAGCGCGTCCTCGACGGCATGTTCAAGATCTACCAGACCATTTTCGGGCTGAAGTTCGACCCGGTCCAGCCGCCCTACAAGTGGGTTGACGACCTGCAGCTCTACGCCGTTTCGGACGCGCAGACCGGCGAGCCGCTCGGGGTGTTCTATCTCGATATGTTCCCGCGCGAGGGCAAATACAATCACTTCGCACACTTCCGTCTCGTCCAGGGCAAGCTCCTCGCCAGCGGAAAGTACCAGCGCCCGACGGTCGCCCTCATCTGCAATTTCCCCTCGCCCACCAAAGACAAGCCCTCGCTGCTGTCGCACAGCGACGTCGAGACGATCTTCCACGAGTTCGGCCACGCCATGCATTCCATGATGACGCGCGCGAGCTACGCCCGCTTCGCCGGCACCAGCGTCCCGGGCGATTTTGTCGAGGCGCCCTCCCAGATGCTGGAGAACTGGGTCTGGGACAAGAAGGTGCTGGACAGCTTCGCGGCCGACTACCGCGACCCTTCCAGGAAGATCCCCGCCGACATCCTGGCCCAGCTCAAGGCCGCCAAGCTCGCCACCGAAGGCACCCGTTACCGCCGCCAGCTCGCGTTCGGCCTGACGGATATGGCCCTGCACACGCAAATCCACACCAGCAACGCCACCAATGCGCTGCCGCTGTCGAACAAGGTCCTGGGCGAGGTGTTTCTGCCGATGGCGCCGAAGACCGCGTTTGTCGCCTATTTCGGGCACCTGATGGGCTATGACGCCGGTTACTACGGCTACGCGTGGGCTGATGCCATCGCGGCGGACATGGCCACGGTCTTCGAGCGCTCTCCCAACGGTTACTTCGACTCCGCCGCCGGCCGCCGGCTGCGCGACGAGATCTACGCTCCGGGCGACTCCCGCGATGCGAACGTCTCGATCGAGGAGTTCCTGGGCCGCCCGCGCTCGCTGGAGCCCTTCCTGCGCAAGCTCGGCATCGAGAAGTAGTAAGACTACGGGCGCTCCCGCATCACGGCCGCGAACCGCAGGCCCCGCGTGCTGATCCGCAGCTCGCGGAAGCGAAATTCCTCCATCAGAGCGTGATAAATGACCACGCCCATGAGAATGACGTCCGCCCGGTTCTTCGGCAGGCCAACGATCTTCTTGCGCTCCTCCAGCGGCACTCCCCACAGCCGCTCCGTATGCCACGCCACCCGCTCCACACTCAGCCTGGCCGCCTCCAGCCGCGCGCGGTCAAACACCACGAGTTCGGCTTCCATGCAGCCCAGAATGCTCGCCGTCCCGCCCACGCCGACCAGTTGCACGCCTCCTTGCGCCTGCGCCGCAGCCGGCGCAAAGAGGTTCAAGCCTTCCATCAGCTTTGGCCGCATTTCCCTTTGAACGAACTCCTTCAGCCATTGGCGGCACGCAGCTAGTTCCGCCGGTTTGGGCGGATCGCCGCACGGGAAGGTTTCCATGAGCCGCACCGTTCCCAGCGGGAAGCTGTGGCCGCCCATTCGCCGCCCATCCCGCCCGAAAACGCATTGAGTGCTGCCGCCGCCGGCATCCAGCACCAGCAAGGGCAGCTTCGCCAGCTCCGGGTTGGTCGTTACACCCTGAAATCCCCAATCCGCCTCCTGCTCACCCGAGATGACCTCGACTTTCACACCGGCAGCCTTTTCGATGGCTGTGGTCAGCTCGTGACGGTTGGTCGCATCCCGCGCCGCGCTGGTGGCGAAGACAAGCACCGAAGCCGCCTGCAGTTCCCGGGCCCTGGCGGCGTACCCTGCCACCGCCCGGGCGGTCGCATCCATCGCCTCGGGGCGCAGGCGATGCGTCTGGTAAAACCCCTGGCCCAGCCGCGTCTGGTGGCTCTGTTCGCACACGGGCTGCACCTCGCCTCCCGCCACGTCGGCCACCAGCAGCTTCACCGAGTTGGTGCCCACGTCAATGACCGCGCGGCGGATAGGTTGGCTAAGAGCCGCAGTCGCCAGGAGCATGCTATCCATTCGGTGGACTGTAGCCAACGGCAACCGCAAAGGCAACGGCTGCGCAAGGCCTCAGTCCTGGGTGGGGCCGCCTGTTCGGATTAATGTGCATGGGTAATTACTGGCTACCCACCCTCCCCGGGCATTGGGGACTCCTGACGAGGATATTGAAGGCAGAGTCGGCGAGGCAGGTGAGGTAGTCTGCCGAAAGCCAGCGTGTGGGCAGCCCTAAAATGAACTAAACTATGCTTTGACCCGTTTCGCGGCTCGTGGCGCTGTCCGGCATGTTGACATTCATTCCTCGCTCGCCGAGTATTCCCTGGCCTGGCTGCCCGCTTGGGACTGCCGGCCGATCTGGCGCTGACTATGCCCTGCCGAAGTATGAAAATGCCGCGAATTGCCCTCACCCTGCTCGTCTCGGTTCTCCTTGCCGCCCCCCTCCGGGCTGCGGCGCCGTTGCCGGTAACGGCGTCCGAGGCGGAGGCGTGGCTTCGCCACACGATCCCGTTGCCCAGGCAGATTGAGATCAAGTCGAAGGTAATCCTGCCCGCCGCCGACATCCGTATCGTCGAGCCGGCCGACGCCAGCCCTGTGGCCAGGCAGGCGGTGAAGGAATTGCGCGAACGCCTTTCGGCAGAGGCGAAAGCGGGTCAAAAGGTGGACGCGGGCTTCAGCCTGATGCTGCAGCTCGGAGGCCCGGAGGCGGCTGAGTTGAAGGCGCTCAAGAACGCTGATCAGGCCTGCCGGATCATTCCGGACGAGGCCGGAATGTCGCTCCGGCTGGTCGCGCTCACACCGCGGGGGCTCTATTACGCGGCCAAGACGATGCAGCAGTTGCTCAAGGCGCGCGCCGACGGCCGGATCGAGATCCCGCTGGCACGCGTCACCGACTGGCCCGACATGGAGAAGCGGGGGCTCTGGGGCTCGGATTGCCACGACCACTTGCGCTGGCTGGCGGACCGCAAGATGAACATCGTGGAGCAGATTTCGGACATTGGGGTGAATGCGCAAGGCAAGCCCTACGCACGGCTCAAACAAGGGCGCGAGCCGATGGTCGAGGACGGGCCGCGCTACGGCATCGAGCCCGTGCCGGTGGTCCTTCACCTGGAACAGCTCTCGGCCAAGGGAATCTTCCAGGCTTATCCGCAGCTAAAGTCGCAGGGCGGCCAGGAGGGCGCCATCTGCTACTCGAAGCCGGAGTTCGCGGGGATTCTGGCGGAGTGGCTCGTACAACTCGGCGGCCTGCCGGGAGTGGGCGAAGTGGACGTGTGGCTGGCGGAGAACATGCACGACCAGGGGGGCTGCCAGTGCGCCGCATGCGCCAGGGAGGACCGCAGCGTGCTCGAGACGCGGACGGTGGTGGCGGCCTGGAAGAAGGCCCGGGAGAAGCTGCCCACACTGGCCATATTCGTGCTGACCAGCGAGGAAACCGAGAAGAGCAATCCGCGCATCCTGCAGGAGCTGCCGCCGGAAGTGAAGCTGTGGTACTACCACAGCCTGCTGACCTACAACAGCTCCGAGGCCCCGATGCTGCGGAGGTACTTGGAGGAGGCCGCACAGGGCGGGCGCTGGATCGGGGTCTGCCCAAACCTGACGGCTTTTGTCAACTTCACCCACCCGTTCACCGGGGCGGGCTTCGTGCACTACAGGATGAATGAGTTTGTGAACAAGGGGATGTCGGGGCTGATCGGATACGCCACCCCGCTGGTGCATTACTCGGTCTTCAACGTGGAGGCGGCGGCGGAGTGGAGCTGGAACGCCAGGGGCCGGACGCCGCGCGAGTTCGCGCTCTCCTGGGCGGTGCGGCGGGGAATGAAGGATCCCGGGAAGTTTGCGGACTGGTCGCAAGCGCTCGGGCCGGTGGCGTGGGACGTTTACGGTTCGGACTGGCCGAGCGGCGAGATGCGGAGCACGCCGCCGCCCGTCGCGGACCGGCTGCGCAAGGGTGAGTTCCGCGGGCTGGGCTCAAACCTCTGGGGCGTGTACCGCTCGCCGTGGGGGGACATCAAGACCGTCGAGCAGCTCAACAACGATGTCGCCCAGGCGGATCGGGCGGTGGCGCTCGCCCGCGAGTTGGGGGACGAAGGAATTACACAGGAGAGTCTTGTGGTGCAGGGCTACATCCGATCGCTCAAGGCGCTCTACGAACTGCGCGAGATCATCAAGCGCACGGGTCAAGTGCCGCCGGACCGGCGTGAGGATGCCAAACGACACTTCCGGATGTATGCCGACAGCCTGAGGCAAACCGCGGCGGCGCTGCCCAAGTGGGAGGCAACGGTCCGACGGCACGGCGACGAGGGCAATCTCACCGGCAAACCGGTCAAGGTGATCACGGGGGCGCTGGAGCAGATGCGGCAGTTGCATACCGACCTGGGACTGTGAGCGGACAGCCGGCTGCCGGCAACGGAACGTCGCAACGCCTCCAAGGACCTGCGTCGCGCGGCCCTCAGTTGGCGGTGGTCGTTGCCCGGTAGGTGATTATGCGCGCCGAGGGCTGGCCGGGGGCGGCGATCAGGAGACCGTGCTCAAGCAGTTCGCGGCCGCCCAGTTCCCGGGCGGCGGCGGGATCGTCGAGGTCGGCCACCACGTAGCTGGCCAGGGGATCGAGGTTGCGGAGCTGGAGGCGGGCGGACTCGTAGTTGCTGCCGGCGCGGCGGAACACCTGGACCATGCCCCAGCGCTGTTCCGGCAGGTCGAATTGCCAGGCCAGCCAGAGCTCCTCGCTTAACTGGTAGGAGGTCAATGGGTAGAAGTCGCCCAACATGCAGTCGGCGACCTGCCGCCACTGCTCCGACAGCCGCCGGATCAGGGGCCAATCTATGCCGGGCTTGCGGACGTCAGCGCAGAGGGCGAAGGCCGGCGACAGGTAGCTGCGCACCGAATACACAAAGTCGCGGTCGGTGTAGTAGGCGCCATGTCCGTAGTAAGGAATCCAGGAGGAGAGACCGTAGGTATGACCCTGGTTGCCGGGGGCGAAGTCGGGGTTGCCGTCGAAGGCCTGGTAGTCGCTGCGCAACAGCGGCACGGCGCGGCGAAGCGTCTCCAAGTCGTTGCGCCGGCCGCCCGAGGCGCAACTGTCAATCAGCAGGCCCGGGTGCCGCCGCCGCAGCTCGTCCCAGTAGGCAAGGTAACCCTCGATGTGACGCATCTCGGCCAGGCCCTGGCGGTCGGGCGCATCCGCCGCGCGCCAGTAAGGCAGGGGATCAATGTTGAAATCCTGCCGGTAGAAATCAATGCCCTCGCGGGTGAGCATGGCGTCCACATGGTCGGTCAGCCAGCGGCGGGCGTCGGAGTTGCCCAGGTTCAGCAGCTTCTGTTCGCCGTCGCGGCCCAGCAACCAGGCGGGGTTGTTGGTGTAGAGGAATGTCCCGGGCGTCACCCGTTCCGGCTCGAACCAGACGATGAGCCCCGCGCCTTTCGAACGCGCCAGCTCGCTCACCGGCCGGAAGCCGCGCGGGTAGCGGATCGGATCGGGCATCCAGTTGCCGACCTGGGGCCAGTCGGCGCACGTGTACCAGCCTGCATCAATCCACCAGTAGTCGAGCTTCACACCGGCTTGCGCGAAGCCTGTGATGAATTGGCGTTCGCCCTCCTCACTGGTCCTGATGCCGGGGAAGAACCCGCCGCTGCACGAGCTGAGGATGGGCGGCGGCGGCTTGCCGTCGCGCGTGCGCGGCAAGTTATGAGCGAGCATCCAGCGCCGCCACACGTTCTGCGCCCGCACGCGGTCGCCTTGCCAGAACTGGAGCGCGATCAACGGCGAGCGCGCCTCTTCCCCCGGATGCAGCTTGAACCGCGTCAGCTCCTGCCCGCCGCGCATTTGCAGCCCGTCGTCGGCGTCGCGGGTGAATCGGGCGTTCCACTGGCCGGGCCAGCCAATCACGACGATGAGCCCCTCGCCGGGCCATTCGAGGTTGAAGCAGGGAAAGCCAACGCTGGTGGGGCGCCCGCCGGCGGGGGCGAACCGATGTTCGGACTTCGGCTCCAGGGTCAACCGGCGCGGCGCATAGCTGTTGGGGCTGCAATCATCCCCCGCGTGATGGTTGAGGACGTACTCACCCGAACCGGTCCGCCTCAGCGTGAGGTCCACCGCCTGGATGTCCGACAGGATCGGCGTGTCGGCGGGGCCGGTGTTCCTGAAATGCACCACCCACTCGACGGTGGGGAAGTCCCCATACTCGATCCCCACAAGGCGGACCTGCAGGCCGGTCGCGGGATCGGTCCACACTGCGGTTCGCTCCGTGCGCTGTGCGTCCAGCTTCCGTGCGCTCCGCTGGCAGGGCCAGGCCTTGAGCAGCTCGGCCGAGTTCCTGCCGTCATAGACAAAGGAGAACGGCGCATCGGTCGAATAAGCCGCCCGTTCACCCTCGCGCAGCGGGAGGTCGGCCAGCCAAAGCGTGCTGCCGTCCAGCAGCGTGACTTTCGCCTCGGCCCAATCCGCCTGATCGCAGGCGATGCCGTCCGGCGTCTCTTCGATCTGCAAGACGAACTCCGTTGCCCCGGCCAGTTTCACCGCGACGCGTTTGCCCGCCATGCCCTCCCGCATCATTCCCGAGCGGAACCGTTCTTCCCCGCGCACCTTCACCGAGAAATCCACGCTGCCGCGCCCGCCGCTGGTCTGGTCGTTGGTGTCCACCCCGGCAACGGCCTCGAAGAGTCCCCCCGCGCCGGGCAACAGGACGAGGATCTTGCTGGGCGCATGGCAAAAGAGGCCGCGCGTGAATTCCTTTTCCCCGAGGTGCAGCGGCCGGGCGCCGCGGGCGTTCTTCTGCACCGGGCCGTGGTTGGCCAGGACCACCAGGCCGGGCTCCGGCTTCTCCGGGGCCTGCGCTCCCGCGAGCTTTGCCGCCGCCCAGCGCCGCGCCTCGGCCAGCTCCGCCGGGCCGACCGCTGCTCCCGCCGTTTGCGCGCCGATTGCCAGCAGCGGACACAGCAACGCGGCGGCGGCCAGGCTCTTGCGCATGCTCATCCTTTCCGAGTTGCGCCCTCAGGGTTTTGCGGCCGGCTGCCTGGCGCCGCCGCAGCCGACGCGTACGCTGCCGCACATGCCGCCGAAGCGCGCGCGCTGAACTGATCCTGATAGGCAATCGTTTTTTGCGCGTCCGCATGTACCCAGCGCTGCGCGGGTGACGTCCTTGTATGCCTCGGCGTAGCCCTGCTCGTTGTCAACATCCCAGCCGAGGGATTTGAAGAGCGGGTCGAGGAATTCGCGGCGGAGCTGGGTTTCGTTGTAGTGGGGCGATTTGTAAGCGTCGCGGTTGCGGTCGAACCGCTGGACGAGGTCCAGGACTGCTGGTGGTGGTTGCGCCATCTGGGCGGGAAGTGTCTTTGGTGAAGGGGGAAAATTCAAGGTTTTTGGGGTGACCACGGATGGATAAAAACGACGTTGTCCCACCTTGGCCTTCATAATCCGGTTCTTGACGAGGCGGGGAAACTGCATTTTGCCGGCGCTAACCGTGCCTGCGTTTTCGTTGATTGCGATTCCAGATCGTTCGCCAGCCGCAACTGGTGAGACGATCCGTTCACTTCTCACTATTGACACTATGGCTGCGCCTCGGCATCAGAAGGGCATGGCGGCACGGAGCGGTTTACCGCAACGCTGATCGCTGGCGAGCCAGACATTCTTTAGGTGGTATTGAGGACTCCTGACGGGGAGGAAGGGGAAAACACGGAATTGAGCAAGGCCTCTGTCTTGGGCGGGGCCGCCTCGCCGAGGCGGCCAAACGGTGGCGCTTTCGGCGAGAGTGCCCTGCCGGACTGAGGGGTTGCGGATTTGAGTTGTTTTTGCGCAAGTATCTGCAGTTGCGCCACTTGTGACGGATTTGGCCTTTGGCAGCAGCGGGCGGCCGATCTTTCTCCGTAAGTGCAACAATGACAGTGGGTTACGTTACTTGTCGCCGCTGATGTCAAGGCTGTATCCACGGTGTGGATACGGTGTGGATACGGTGTGGATACGGTGAGACTCCCTTGCGGGCGGCGATCATCCCAGGGGCATCGGCAAAGAAAATCGCTTGGCATTGAGCCGGGCAGGCGGCTGGTCCCTTGACCGCAGGCCGGGGCGGGTTAAGGTGCACGTAGATTTTCGACCGCGCCTGAAGGCGGCGAAGCTCGGCTTCGTCGCTGTCGGACCAGGAACCGTGACCTTAACGCAGATGAGAGAGAGTTTGGGAGCGAGGCCGGCGGTGTGGCTGTGCGCCGCGCTGGTGGCGGCGGCTGTATCGGCTGCCGCTCCCATGGCTCCGGGCGCGGAGACGAACCGGCCGGGGCGTTCGGCTGGCAAGGTGAAGTCCGCTCCCGTTCCCGCCAGCAAGAGCGCCTCCCTGCCGGTCCTCCCGCGGCCTGCCGCGGCTCGGCGCGCGGACCTGCCCAGCGCCTTTGCCGCAGCCGTCCCGGCCTCGGTCGCCGAGCTGAGGTCCATCGAACGGCACATCAAGTCGCTGGCGGCGCGGTTGTCGCCGTCGGTGGTGGCAGTGGGGGTCGGGAGTGGCAACGGCAGCGGGGTGGTTATCTCGGCGGACGGCCTGGTGCTGAGCGCCGGGCATGTGTGCGGACGGCCCGGCCGCAGCGTGCGCTTTACGTTCCCGGACGGCAAGACGGCGCGGGGCAAGACGCTGGGCGTGGATGACGAGCGAGACACGGGCCTGATGAAGATCACCGACCGCGGTCCCTGGCCTCACGCGGAGCCGGGCGACTTGCAGCAAGCGCGCGCGGGCGACTGGGTGCTGGCATTGGGCCATCCCGGGGGATTCGACCCGAAGCGCTCGCTGGTCGTGCGGTCGGGGCGGGTCATTCGTTTGACGGGGGATGGGCTGCAAACGGATTGCACCATCAGCCCCGGCGACTCGGGCGGGCCACTGTTCGACATGCACGGCCGCGTGATTGGCATCCATAACGCCATCAGCACTTCGGTGGCGGAGAATTATCATGTGGCCATCACCGAGTTTTACGACACCTGGGAAGTCCTGGCCAAGGGGGCCGACTGAAGCCGAGGCGCAAGGCTCGCCCCGACTGCTTATGAATCTGCGGCCTGGTTCCCACCACGCGCTGGCGGCCATTGCGCTGGCGTGGCTGACGCAGCTTGGGCTGGCGCAGGAATTATCCACGTCCCGGCAGCTGCCGCGCGATCGCTACCGGAACGGAGAGGGGACGTTGCGCGCCTTCGCGCCGATCTCGGCCGCCACCCGCCATTCCATCGTCAAGTTCAACGTGGACGGGGCGACGGTGGCGCTGGGCGCCGTGGTGGATGCCAATGGGCTGGCGCTGACCAAGGCCAGCGAGCTCAAGCAGGGGAAGCTGACGTGCTGGCTTGCAACCGAGAAGGAGGTGGGGGCGGAGGTGATCGGCATTGATGAGGACGAAGACGTGGCGCTCGTGCGGGTGCGGGCCCGGGGCTTGAAGCCGATCTCGTGGACTGAGGGTGCGGTGGCCGTGGGACAATGGGCCATCACCCCCGGCATCTCCGAGACCCCTCACGCCGCCGGCATCGTCAGCGCGCTGCCGCGCCGGATACGGCCCCCGCGGGCGCTCATCGGCGTTCAGTTTGACTATGGCATCGTCGAGCCCAGGATTGATTTGATCCTGCCCGGACTCGGCGCCGAGAAGGCGGGCCTGCAACCGGCGGACTTGATTCTCGCCATCAACGGCATGGCCGTCACGAATCGCGAGCAGGTGGTGGAGACGCTGCGCGAGTTTCGCGAAGGCCAGACCGTGCGGCTGCGCGTGCAACGCGCGGAGCAGCAATTTGACTCGCAAGTGCGCATGATGGTGCCGCGGTCCGGCCAGCCCGGGGCAGAGCTCTATTATCAGCAACGGAACAGCCGGCTGGGCGGAGCTGTCAGCGAGCGGGCGGGAGGGTTTGAACTGGCGATCGAACACGACTCGGTGCTGCGTCCGTGGCTTTGCGGCGGACCGCTGGTGGATCTGGACGGCAAGGCCATCGGGCTGAACATTGCCCGCGCGGGACGGATCACCACCTACGCCTTACCAACCGCTCTCGTGAAGCGGGTGTACGAGCAACTCAAGCTCACGGCCAACGGAGCCGCCACGACCGGCAAGTGATACCCCTTCGCAGGAGACTCCGGCAGGAATCAATCGCAACCTCCCTCCCGCCTTCGGCAGGTTCAACCTCTCAAATGGGGTTGGTGCCAGGAGTATTCAGGCGCGTCTGGCCGCTGCCGCGCTCAAGGCGCGGATTGGGCGCGATAGAAGCGGCGGGGGAAGTTGGTTGCCTCGGAATCGGTGTAAACCTGAAGACCGTTGGTTAGCGTATTGGTGCTTAAAGGAATCCACCCTGACAAGTCAGTCGAGGCCAGGATGCTGAAGATCTGGTCGTGAGCACCGGTAACGGTGAACTGGAACTGGCCGTTCTCCAGGCGCAGGGGTGAAGAAAGCGCCAGCGCCTGGGGCAGGCTCAAGGCCAGGGACGCATTCGAGCTAAACACGCTGCCGGCCAGGTTGGTGACCATGACCGAGTAGTTGCCGGCGTCGGCGGGCTGGCTGTTGGTGCGGGTGAAACTGCTGGCGGTGGCTCCGGGCAGGTCGTCGCCTTCGAATCGCCATTGGTAGCTGAGCGGTTCGGTGCCGGCGGCAGTGACCGTGAATGTCGCGTTTGAACCTCGTGGAATGGTCAGGCTGACGGGATGGGTCAGAATCGCCGGGGGCACCAGCACGACCAGCGTGGCATTGGAACTGGGCGCTCCGCCAAAGGAGTTGCTGACGACGACGGAGTAATTTCCCGCATCGGCGGGCTGGACATTCGCGCGGGTGAAGCTGGAGCCGGTGGCGGCCGGAAGGTCAGCGCCGGCGAAACGCCATTGATACGTCAGCACAGGCGAGCCAGTGGCGATCACCGTGAAAGTGACATCATCGCCCTGGCTGACCGTCTGGCCCTGCGGGTGGGCGATAATCACCGGCGGGGCGTTCACGACGAGCGTCGCATCGGAGCTGACCACTGAGCCGGCGTCATTGGCAACGACAACCGAGTAGTCGCCGGCATCGGCCAATTGCACATCAGTCAGGTTGAGGCTACTGGCGGTCGCTCCGGGCAAGTTAGTGCCGGCCAGGCGCCACTGGTAGCTCAAAGGCGCGGTGCCGGTTGCGGTGACGGCGAAAGCAACGTTGGCACCGGCCATTACCGTCTGGCCTTGCGGCTGCGCGGTAATTATCGGCGGCACGCCGGCCACAATGCGCAGGGCGACACTGCCGTAATTGCCATTGTAGCCGTCCACGGCAATCTGGTAGGTGGCGCCGCTTGTCGCGGCGAAGGTCACGAGGCTGGTGACGCCGCCGTTCGGATCGTCGTCGTTGCTGGCGACCTCGGCCAGGGCCGAAAGCTCGGCGCCGGCATAGACGGCCAGCACGGTATCGAACACTGTGCCGGCGGTGGAAATGGTCACGGTGTCCGTGGTCGGGGCGGTCCACGACCACCAGATCGAGCGCCCCCCGTAGATTCCGGCGTGGTAGGGTTCATCCATTTGCCTGCCGCCGCCCGTGTTGTCGCCATTTGTCACCACCAGCGCGCCGGAGACCAGGATGCGCTTCTCGAAATCGTCGTTTGGCGGCGCCGGCGCGTCGTGCCACTGGGCAAAATGGTAGGAAGGCAAATCGCCAGCGCGGGTGAAGTTGCCCCCGAAATAGACATCCGTGCCGCCGACGGCCAGTGTGGCAACCGGCTGGTTGATTCCGCTGCCCAACGCGGTCCAATTGGCACCGTCCCACCGGGCGACGTTGGCGGCTTCGGTCGTGCCGGCCAGGGTGAATGAGCCGCCGACGAACAGGACCTGGCCTTGGACATCGAGCGCCGCCACCGAGGCATTGGTTTCCGCATTGTTCACGCCGCCGCCCAGCGCCGACCAGGCCATGCCGTCCCAGCGAGCCACGCCCGTCGCGCTTTCGCCCCCAGCCTCGGTGAAGTCGCCCCCGGCATACAGGCCGTTGCCGGCAACGGCGAGGGCATGAACCGCGTCGTCCATGCCCAGCCCAAGCTCCGACCAGTTGGCGCCATTCCAACGGGCGATGTTATTGACGGTTATGGTGCCATCGGCTGTGCTGAAGCTCCCGCCCACGAATAGATCGGGACTGCTGCCGGCCAAAGCGAACACCGGCCCGTCCAGGCCTTCGCCCAAGGCGTTCCAAGCCGCGCCGTCCCAACGGGCGATGTAGTGGACGGGGACGCCGCCGGCCATGGTGAAACTGCCTCCGGCATACACATCGGCATCCACGACGGCTATGGCCGTCACGGCATCGTCCATGCCCCCTCCGAGCGCCGACCAACTGCCGCCGTCCCACTTGGCGATGTTTGCCGCGCTTACACCGCCGGCGGTGCCAAACGATCCGCCGACATAAAGGTCGGTGCCGCTAATACAGAGAGCTGAAACCGGTCCGTCCACCCCCGCATCGAGCGCCGACCAGAAGCTGCCATTCCAGTGGGCGATGTTGTTGGCGGGATACTCACCGGCAACGGTGAAGAATCCGCCCACATAGACATCCACTCCACTGACGGCAACCTTCAGCACCGTGCCGAAAGGCACGTTGCCGCTGCCGGCTCCCAGAGCGGACCAGGTAAAGCCGTTCCACTGCGCCAGGTTGTTCGCGCTCAAGCCTCCGGCGGTGTCGAAATCGCCACCGACGTACAAGGTGGTGCTGTTGGTGGCCAAGGCATAGACACTGCCGCCGACGCCGGAGCTGAGCGGGGTCCAGGCGCTGCCGTTCCAGCGGGCGATGTTGCCGGCCGGGTAATTGCCGGCAGCGGTGAAGGCGCCGCCCACATACACGTTGTTGCCGCTCACCGCGATGGCGAAGACGAGTTCATCCACTCCGTTGCCAAGGGCGGACCAGGTGCTGCCGTTCCACACGGCAATGTTGGCCGCGGCGACACCGCCGGCGGTGGTGAAGCCGCCGCCAGCATAGACATTGGGGCCGCTGGCGCCGAGGGCCAGCACGGTGCCATCGGTGCCATCGCCAAGGGCGGACCAGGCGCTGCCGTCCCAACGGGCGATATTGGTCGCGGCAATGCCGCCAGCGGTGGTGAAGGAGCCTCCGGCGATCAAGTCGGTTCCGCTGACGACCAGTGCGGCCACACCAGCGCTGTTATCGGGGTTGGCGTCGCTGAGACCGTCGCCGAGGGCGGACCACGTTGACCCGTTCCAGACGGCAATGTTCGCAGCGCTGACGCCGTCGGCGTGGGTAAAGGACCCGCCGGCGTAAAGGCTGGTTCCGCGCACAGCCAGAGCGGCGACGGCGCCGGAGCCGTCGTCGTTGTCAACGCCCGACCCCAGAGCTGACCAATCTGCCCCATTCCAGCAGGCGATGTTCGTGGCGCTGATGCCGCCCGCGCCAGTGAACACGCCGCCCACATAGACATTTGTCCCGCTAACCGCGAGAGCCAGCACAAGTCCGCCCACCCCGTCGCCCAGCGCCTCCCAGGCCGTCCCGTTCCACCTGGCGACATTGGAGGCGCTGATGCCGCCCACGCTGCTGAAATCGCCACCGACGAAGAGGCTCGTGCCGCTGACGGCCAGCGCGTGAATGACTCCGTCCACCCCGGGTGGCGCCACGAACCGCCCGTCCCAGTTGTTATCGCCCTCGACCGCAGATTCGCGGGGGCCGCCGGCGAAGGCACCCGATGCGGAAGCTGGACTGGCGGTGGTTGACCTCACGAAGCGGGGCCCACTCCCGGGGGCGGCGACCATGGTCCAACCGCGGGCATCGAGGGTGCCGGAGAAGCCGCGGGTGAGGTCCAGTGTGCCATCCGGCGCGAGTTGGGATGCCAGGGGTGCGGACGTTTGGGCACTCACGGGCGCTGCAACCAGCGGCCTTTGGACCGCCGAGAGGAGCAGTAACAAGCCAATCGCGGAGGCAAAGTAATTCAGCATGTGTTGTGGCAAGGTTGTATAGCAGGGCGATCGTTCCGGGCCGCGACGGTCTGGGGACTGCCAAACCGCCGCCTGCCCGGCCGAGAAGATTGTGACAAAAGAACTGGGCCGAGTAAAATTCCGCAGCCGGCTCACCGCGGCCGGAAGCGATAGAACCGCTGCCCAGACGACTGCGCCGGGTCGTGGACGACAGCCACGCTGCCATCGCCAGCTACCGTCAGCAACGGCAGCCACTTTGGCTTGGTGAGCGAGTCGGTATACTCCACTTCGTATGTCTTTCCGGCTTCGGTCCCAAAGCTGAAGCTGAAGTTTCCGCCAACCATCCCAGCGTCGAGAAGCTCTGGCACTGGTGACGGCACGACGGTGCCGGCATCCACCAGAGACTCGGGCTGGGCCGTTTCTTCCGCCTGTTCGGCCGGGGATGTATAGACGGTCACGTTGAAGCTTCGCGTGTCACTCAAACCGCCCGCGTCGGTGACCCGCACTGTCACGGCGACAGTGTAGTTGGTCTTGGCGACGACCCGGAAGTTATCCACGTAAATCGTATTGGTGAGACTGGCGCTGGTGTCACCCTTCGTAACCGCCAGGCTTTCCAGCACGCCCCAGTCACCCGTGACGGTGCCGTCGCCACTGAAGTTCTCGCATGGGTCACCCTTCAGGTCGTAGGTCAGAGTTTGCCAGGAGTTCGCGCTGACAGCCTTGCCGCCCGGCGCGACGCTGGAGGTGCCGGGAACCGTCGCCCCGACCCATTCAATCGGGCCTGTGGCGCCACCGTTGGCGCCCACCGGCCCAGTCCCGCCCGTCTCGCGAACGCCCAGGGACACCTTCAGCGCGCGCGTGGAGTAGATGTCAAACCGCACGAGGTGGTTCAAGTCCACTGCGGGATTCGGCACCCCCGTGCCGTTGTAGGTGTTCAGACGCGCCCAGTTCGTGGTGGCGGAATTGACAAAGGCGAACAGGAACTTGCCCGCCTTGCCGCCGTGGCTGGGCGCATCGGTGACAACATCCATGTCGTTCGGCAAGTTCCGGAGGAAGTTAGCCGTGGTGGTGGAGTTTCGAGGCTCGTTGAAGCCGTATTGCGCGCCGACCGTGCCGGCCTCGAAGTTATTGAACGTGGTGCCGCCAATGGCGGGAGGCGTCCAACTGAACGCGCCCGCCGAGGAGACGGTCGCGCCGGAGGGGCCGCTCACCAGGCTGTAGGTCAGCGTGTTGGCCGGCAAGTCCGGATCGGTGGCGGACAGGTTGAAGCTCAGCGTCTGGCCATCGAGAGCGGTCTTGTCCGCAACGGACAATGCGGGAGCGAGGTTGACCTCGTTGACGGTGACGCTGAAGGTCTTCGTCCCGATCGCTGGGGGCGAGCCGTCGTCCGTGGCACGCACGGTGATGCTGTAAGTGCCGGGGCCTTGGGCCTCGGTCGGCGTCCACGCAAACACGCCGGTCGCCGAATCAACGCTCGCGCCCGCCGGCGCGCCGGCATCAAGACTCCAGGCAAAGGCGTCACCATCGGAGTCGGTGGCAGTGGCGGTGAAGGTCAGCGCCGCCAACTCATTGGCCGTCTTGTTGGCTATGGCGGCCACGATGGGCGCGTTGTTGACGTCGTTCACGGTCACGGTGAAGATTTGTGCCGCGCTCTTGGGCGGCTGACCTTCGTCGGTTACGCGCACGGTAATCGGATAAACGCCCGGGCCCTGCGCTTCGGAAGGCGTCCACGTGAAGGCGCCGGTGGCGGCGTTGATGCTTGCGCCTGCGGGCGCGCCGGCATCGAGGCTCCAGGCCAGCGTGTTGGCGGGCGCAACGATGAAGTTGTCGAGATAGACGTTATATGCCCCCAAGCCGCCGGCCGGCACAAAGGCCAACGCATCCAACACACCCTTGCCCGTCGTGGATTCGAGGATGCCATTGCCCGTAAAGCTGGTGACCGCCTCATCCGGGAGGCTGAAGACGACCGTCGTCCACGAGCCGGCGGCAATCGTGCGGCTCGGGTTCGGCGCGGTGCCGTTCAGGCTGGGCACCCCGACGAACTCAACTGTCCCGCTGACGCCGCCGTTGGCCCCGATGGCGGCCACGGTGCTGGTCTCGCGCAACGCCAGGCCCACCTTCAGCGCTTTGTCGGTGTACATATCGAACTTCAGCACGTGTCCTAAATAGAGAGTGGGGTTCGGCAGGTTCACCGCATTGTAGGTTGCCAGTCGCACCCACGGGTTGGTGGTGCCCGCCTTGAACGTCCACGACGCCCGGAGCACGTTGGCACCCGAGTGGCCGCTCGGGAAGCTGCTCACTACTTTGCAGTAGTTGGTCACGGTCTGATCCACGAAGGCACTGGTGCTGCCCGAGAAGTCCGGCTGCCGGAACATCACCGTCCCATCCACCGTCGGCGCGGTGTAGCTTTCGAACGTGGTCACGGTGACCGGAGACCAGGCGGATTCCGGATCGCTGGCGGCGGCGGTGAAGGTCAGGGCGGTCAGCTCATCCACCGTCTTGTTCGCGAGCGCGTTCAAGACCGGCGGCTGGTTGGGCGAGGTCACCAGCACGGTGAAGGTCTTCGTATCGCTCAAGGCCGGCGTGCCGTTGTCGGTCACCTTCACCGAGATGGTATTCGTACTCGGGGCCTGCGCGCTGGAGGGCGTCCAGGCGAAGGCGCCGGTGCCCGGGTCAATAGTTGCGCCGGAGGGCGCGCCAACCAGGCTGAAGGCCAGCGTGTTGGCGGGCAGGTCCGCATCGGTCGCCGCCGCTGTGAGGCTCAGCGTCGCCCCTTCCGCGATGGTTTTGTTGGCGATGGCTGCCAGCACAGGGGCTTCGTTCACCTCATTGACCACGATCGCAAAGGCTTTCGTGTCAGCCAATGGAGTGGCCGCGTCATCAGTGACTCGAACCGTGATCACGTTGGTGCCGGGCCCCTGGACTTCCGTCGGCGTCCAGGTGAACACGCCCGTGACCGGATCCAGGCTGGCTCCGGCGGGTGCGCCGCTGTCCAGGGTGTAAGCCAGCGAATTGGCGGGCAGGTCGGCATCCGCCGCCGCAAGCGAGAAAGTCAGCGCGCTCTTTTCGTTGGCGGTCTTATCGGCAATGGCCGGCAGGATCGGCGCTGCGTTCACTTCGTTCACAGTTACCGTGAACGTCTTGGCGTCGCTCATCTGCTTGCTGTTGGCGGCATCGGGGTTGTTATCCGTCACCCGCACGGTGATGGGATAAGCCGCCGGTCCTTGCGTCTCGGTGGGTGCCCAGGTGAACACACCGGTGGCCGGATCAATGCTTGCGCCCGCGGGTGCGTTCGAATCCAGGCTGAAGGTCTTGCTGTTGGCCGGCAGGTCCGCATCCGACGCCGCCGCGGTGAACGTCAGTGTGCCGTTCTCGTTGACGGTCTTGCTGGAGATGGGATTCAACGTCGGGGCGACGTTCACTTCATTAACCGCCACTGTGAACGTCCTGGTATCGCTCAGGTTGGGCAAAGCGTTGTCGGTAACCCGCACGGCGATGGTGTAGGTTCCCGGCCCCTGCGACTCGGTGGGGGTCCAGGCAAACGCGCCCGTACCGGCATTGATGGCCGCCCCGCCGGGCGCGCCGGGCTCGAGACTGTAGGTGAGCGAATCGCCGTCCGGATCGCTGCCAGAGGCGGTGAGGGTCAGCGCGGTCTTCTCGTTGACCGTCTTGTTGGCCAAAGCCGCCAGCACCGGCGGGTTGTTGACGTCGCTCACAACCACTACGACGCTCTTGGCATCGCTCATCAGGCCGTCGCTCACCCGAACCATGATGATGTTGGTGGTGTTGTTCTGCGCGGGCGTCGGCGTCCAGGTAAAGACGCCTGTCGCGGGGTCAATCGCCGCCCCCGCGGGCGCGCCGGGTTCGAGACTGAAGGTCAACGGATGCACCGGCAGGTCCGGATCAGCCGGGATGGCCGCGAACGTCAGAGTGCGGGTCGGGCGGACGCGCTTGTCAGGGATGGCCGCCAGCGTGGGTGGCGTATTGACTTCGCCCACGGTGATCGTGACCGCCTGGCTATCGTTCAGCGCGGGCGAGCCGTCGTCGGTGATGCGCACAGTGACGCTGTAGGTGCCTGGCCCTTGCGCTTCGTTTGGCGCCCAGGTGAAGACGCCGGTCTCTGGATCAATGACGGCTCCGGGCGGCGCCCCGGCATCCAGGCTGAAGGCGATCTGGTCGCCCGGAATGTCGGAATCCGTCGCACTGGCAGTGAAGCTCAGCAGGGCAAGCTCGCCAATCGCCTGGGCTGGGATTTCCGCCAGCACCGGCGCCGAATTCAGCTCGGCCACGGCCGCCGTAAAGGTCTTGGCATCGCTCTTGGCCGGCGAGCCGTTGTCTGTGACCCGCACCGTGATGGGATAATTGCCCGGGCCTTGCTCCTCGGTCGGTGTCCAGGTAAATGCGCCGGAGGCAGGATTGATGCTGGCCCCGTCCGGCGCACCGGCATCGAGACTGAAGGTCATGGTGAGGGCCGGGTTGGAATTGGACGCGGATGCGGTGAAGCTCAGCAGCGCGCCTTCATTGACCGACTTGTTCGGGATGGTCGTCAGGCGCGGGCCGTCGTAAATCTCATTGACGGTGACAGTGAATGCTTGCGTGTCCGTCTGCGCCGGAGAGCCATAGTCCGTGGCCTTAACGGTGATGGTGTAGGTGCCCGGACCCTGGGCCTCAGTTGGCGTCCAGGAGAACAGACCGGTTGTCGGGTCAATGGTGGCGCCGGTGGGCGCGCCGACCAGGCTGTAAGTAATGTTGTTCTCGCGCTCGTAAACGAAGTTATCGAGGTAGATCGTGTAGGCGCCCGTGCCCCCGGCGGGCACCAGCACGAGGTGTTCCAGCGCGCCTTTGCCGGTCACATCCTGAATGAAGCCGTCACCCGTGAAAGCGGTCACCGGCTCGAAAGGAATGTTAAAGCTGAGCGTCGTCCAGGTGGCGGCGGCGACGGAGCGTGTCGGGCTGGGGGTTCCGCTGGTGCTGCCGTTCACGCCAACCCACTCGATCGTGCCCGTGGTCCCGCCGTTGGCGCCAATGGCGGCGCTGGTCCCCGTCTCGCGAATGCCCAGACCCACTTTCAGGGCTTTGTCGGAGTAGATGTCGAACTTAAGCCTTTGGTTGATGCCGACAGTCGGGTTGGGGAGCGTTGCCGTGTTGTAGGTAGCCAGCCGCATCCAGGGATTGGGTTTGCTGGTCCCGAAGGTCCACTGCCCCTTGAGCATCTTGCTGGTGCGGCCCCCGCCGGAGGCTACGATTCTCGCATAGTTGGTCGCGGTCGTCAGAAACCCGCTGGTAGTCCCGGAGAAGCCGGGGTGGCGGAACATGATCGTTCCGTTGGCACTGTCTTCGTCATAGCTTTCGAAATTCGAGATGGTCACCGTCGAATCCGCCTCGTCGGCGTCGGTTGCCGAGGCGCTGAACTGGAGCAGGGATCCTTCATTGACGGTTCTGTTGGAGATGGCCGCCAGCACGGGCGCCACGTTTGCGGTCGTGGCGCTGTCCACCGCGGTATAGGCCGAGTTGCCCCACGTGTTGTAAGAGCACACACGGTAGTAATAGGTGGTCGAACCGCTCAGTCCGGTGTTGACGTAAGAAGTCACGTTGGCGCCCACCGTGGCGATCTGGGCGTAGGTTCCGCCGGAGGAGGTGGCTCGCTCGATCTTGAAGCCGGTTTCGTCGCTGGAGTTCTGGGTCCAGGTCAGGTTGATTTGGCTGGTTGAAACTGCCGTCGCCGCCAGGTTGCTGGGCGCGCCCGGCGGCAAGCCGTCGGTTTTGGCGCTGTCCGTGTTTGAGTAGCCTGAGTTGCCGACCGAATTATAGGCCCGCACCCGGTACCAGTAGGTCGTCAAGGCCTTCAGGCCGGTACTGGTATAGGACTTCACATTGGCGCCGACGGTGGCGATTTGGGTGAAGGGGCCGCCGGAGGCGGTGGCGCGTTCAATCTTGAAGCCGCTCTCGATGCCCGAATTGTCCGTCCAGGTGAGCTTGATCTGCGAGGCGTTCACCGTGGTGGCGGCCAGGCTGCTCGGGCCGGACGGAGTAGAGGAGGTGCCCTTGATCAGGTTCATGAAGTGCGTCCAGTTCCAGTACGGGCCGGGGTCGGTGTGGCTGTTGCAGTTGACGAAGCTGGAGCTGTAGCCCTGGTTGTACATCCATGAGCGCCAGGCGGAACTGGATTTCTGGCCATGGGCGATAATGTGATTGCGGTCCTTGGCAATGCCGAACCTCTCCGCCACGTGCTTGTGCAGCGCGGCGGAGGCCTTATACATGGTATCGGTGAACCACGCCGGGTTGCTGACAAAGCCCTCGTGCTCGGTGCCCACCGAATAGCTGTTCCAACAACGGGCGTGCCAGGCGTAATAGGATTCCCGCACTAACTGCGAAATCTCGCCCGCCGCCGCATCCGAGGAGGTATCCTTCCTGCCGTTGACCGTGTAATGGCAACTCGCCTGCACGCCACATTGCCGGAGATAAGAGGTGCCGGACAGGTAGTAGCCCTCCATGGAATGAATTATGATGAACCTGTGGCCGTAGCCCGAGGTGCTGTACTTGGAGCAACTGACCGGCCGCCAGATCGCGGGGCCGTAGTCTGTGCTGGCGTAAACAGCCCCCGCACTGCCCAGCGCGCCCGCAGCCAGCATCAACCGACCGAAGATGGCCGAGGGTCGTTGATCTGTGCCGATGATCAAGGATGGTTCAGTTTTCATAGAATGTTCTGTTCTGGCTGGTGTCGTTCTGACGGTTTTTTTGTTCAAGGGAAAAGCGGTAAGGCAAGCGGGTCATGCGCCCGTCTCCCAATGGGAAAAGCCGCTGCAAAAACTGTCGTGGATGCAAAACCAAGGCCCGCCCCCATTGTGTGCAAAGAGTATGGATGTCGAGACCATGGCACTCCCCTCATTCTCGCCGGACTGCAAGATTCGCCCGGCAATCCATCCACCGCTGATGAACTGAAGTGATCCGCAATGTGGCCGCATTCTAGCTGTAAGAGAGCATTGCCGTCAAACTTTTTGTTTCGCTTTTCTTGTTCAGCCAGACGCCTCTTACCACTGCCACTCTGTAGCGGCGGGCATCCTGCCGCCCGGACCGGTGTGCCCAGCCCAACCGGCGCCCATTCCGCCGGGCAGGATGCCTGCCGCTACCGATTGGTGGCGGGCCGCCGCGCCGAGGCGGCCAAACGGTGGCGCTTTCGGCGAAAGCGCCCTGCCAGACTGAGGGATTACAGACTGGTGTTTTAGCCGTTGAGTATCGCGGGCGTGTCGTTAGTCTCCTGTGAATGGTCCTTGGCCTCGTATTGTGCGGCTTGCCGGCCTGGCACCTGGAAGCAGAGCTGGAGGGCCATAACTACAGCCCCGCTGAGATGCGCGCGCGCTTCGGCCAACTGAATGCGCTGGATTCCAGACACGCCGCCGAGTTCATCATGACCCAAACCAATGCCGTGGATAGTAGGGCCCCAGTCTTGGGTGGGGCCGCCTCGCCAAAGCGGCCAAACGGTGGCGCCTTCGGCGAAAGGGTCCTACCAGACAGAGGGATTACTGTAAATTCACGAGTCCGCTTGTGGGGGTTGCAAGCGCAACCACTGGCAACGCATGTTCTTTTGGGAGGCCGCGCCCCTCAAGCCAGACCGCTCCGGGCGGCTGACGCGCACTCCCGCGGCCAACCCGGAGCGCGAAGCCACGAGAGCACGCGATGACTGGCAAGCAACGAGCACTCGCGGCTTTGCGGGGCCAGCGGGCCGATCGCGTGCCGGTGATTCCCATTGTCGGGCAGGCGGCTGCAAGCTTCTGCGGCGTTTCCATCCGCGAGCACGCGCACGACGCCCGCACGCTCGCCCGCTGCCAGGTCGAATGCGCGCGGCGATTCGGCTACGACGGGGTGTATATCGCCGCTGACACCTGGGTCAACGCGGAGGCGGCGGGATTTCCGCGCGTGGAACATCCAGCGGACGCCCCGGCCTGCGGGCATGGCACGTGGATCGAGTCCGAGGAGCAGATTGAGGCGCTGGAGCTGCCGGACCCGAAGCGATCCGGGCGCTGGCCGCTCATGGTTGAGGCGGTCCGGCACGCCGTCGCGATGGCCGGCGATGAGCTGCTGATCATCGGCAATTTTGACCAGTCGCCATTCGGCCTGGCCTGCCAGCTTCGCGGGATCAACCGTTTCCTGCTCGACATTGTGGAGAATCAGGAGCTGGCCCATCGGTTGCTGGATTACTGCACCCGGGCGGTGAGCCGATACGCGCTGGCCCTGGCCGAGGCGGGCGCTCATGTGCTCAACACCGGCGACTCCGCCGCCGGCGGCAGCCTGATCGGCGCGCGGGCCTATGCCGAGTTCGCCTTTCCCTACGAGCGGAAGGTATTCGCGGCCGTCCGCGCGCGTTTCGACACGCCCATAACGCTGCACATTTGCGGAGACACGAGCACCTGCATTGACCGCATGATCGAAACCGGCGCCACTGGCATCGAGATTGACCATGCGATGGACCTTCGGCGTGTGCGGCAGGTCTGCCGCGAGCGCGTGACCGCGATTGGCAACGTCAACCCGGTTGACACCCTTCTCGGCGGCACTCCCGATTCGGTCAGGGCCGCCTGCCGCGCCTGCCTCGAGGCCTTTGCCGGCTCGAATCGGTTCATCCTCGCCACCGGCTGCGCGATTTCGCCTTTGACCCCGCCGGCCAACTTGACGGCAATGGCGGAAGCGGCGCTGGAAGGGCTTGGTTAATCCTGCAGGCGCGAATAGTGGCTCGCGCTGCATTCGTGCTTGCTGATCCAGTTAGCGCCGACTGACGTCGGCGGCTACACAGTTCTTGAAGACGATGGGGGTCTTCGCTCCCCCCGCCCGCGCACCAACTCTGTACAGCACAAGGGCCGCCAGCGATGGCGGCCCTTGGCAGCTTAGAACAAACTAACAATCAGGCCGAACGACGGCGGGCGATCCACAGAAGCCCGACGCCACCGAGCAGGCTCAGAGCGAGAGTGGAGGGCTCAGGCACCGTGACAACGCTAAAGTTATCTGTAGCTGAACCGGCTGTAGTCGTGCTAACTGCCCCACCGATTACCGCGTAGGTTAGGCTATAGCTGTTAATGTTCCCAATGCTGCCTGCCAACACGGTATCCACGTAGAACTCCAATCTTGTCTTTCCAGCATTCAAAGGATCCGCCATTCCCAAGACCTGCATGTCGTGCCACGCCCCCGTGCCGCGAGGAGCGCCTGTCAGGGTAAACCAGCCCCCCCCTGCCGTCCCGGTGGTCACGGCGCCGTCGGCAAAAACCGCCCCGGTTATGGCTGAATAGCGTCCCATGTAATGACCAGCCGTACCGGTGTTATACACGCCAATCGCCAGCGCGGTCTCCAACCCGACTCCCCACGCGCCAGTGTAAGCGTAGAGGCCATTGAAATCGCGCGACCCTCCAGCATCAAAAAAGTCAAAACTCCAATTCAGCAGATTTGCCTGCACTCCCATGCCGGCAGATCTTCCTACACGTGACGCTGCTGTGGTAGTTTGCTTCACGACGTTTGGAGATGAGACCGCAGCCGGGGTGCCTGAACTGTCGAGCAGCATCTCGGTTCCCGAGAGGGCCTGATTCCAAACGGCTGTCAAAGCCGCCTGGTTAGCGTAAGAGTCAAAGTTGTCGATGAAGTCTGCTCGGACGGTGAGGGTTAGTGCCGCACTGATCGCCCCGACTGCCAGAAGAGTTTTGCTTTTCATAGTGGTAGTTAACAAAGTTGCCTGTGATAATTGTTCTGTCGCGCCTAGATTTGCGGATTTTGCACAAGCTGTCAACAGTTTTCTTAAACTTTTTTTTGGGGGGGGCTGTGTCACATTTCTGAGGGAAATGGCCTATTGCCAGGGGGGAGGCGGGCGTTTTTGCGATCCCAAACAACTTTGGAATGCTAACGCAGTCAGAGTTCGCGGCTACGCTCGGTTTCCAATCAAGAGGTTGGGCAACGTGGCCCTGCATCGCCACTGCCATTGCTACTACTGCCGCCTGCAAGTCACCCAAGGCCGGAGGGCCAGCTTGCAAGCGGCTTGGAGCCGCAATCCATCAATACAATCCCCAATTCCTGGACCGAGCAGCCGCCCCGGTGCGACAACGCTGTGACGCCCGTTATAGCCCGGTGTGGTTCCCATGGGGCCCGACCCCCATGGGAACCACACCGTAATCCCGCCGGATTGGCACCGTCCCATCGCCGTAGTCGGTTTGGGCGCGGGGCGGCTAAAGCCTGGGGAAGGGGCGGCAGTCGGGGGGGCGTGACCGGATACACCCGTCTTGCAGCGCAAGTCTCGAGTCCACCTGCCCGGGAAGACGAATCTAATCGATACTGGCCAGGTTGCGTTCTGTGCTATGGGCACGCTATACGTTTGTGGATTTGCGGCATCACGCACTGGGAAGATGCTTCAGCACCATTGCATCCCTCCACATACCAATCCCTCAAAGTCGCCCGGCAGTCAGCTTGCGGATGGCAGCCTCGATTTACGCCCGACTAATCGGTTCTGTCGGCATCGGCATTGATTAAAGGGGGGAGGATCACCTACGCTTGCCGGGGTGTTAATGAACTTTGACTGGAAGAGTCGCGTGCCGCTGCTCATTGGCTCGCTGCTGGTGCTGTTGACGCTTGCCGCTTATTGGCCGGCCCTCAACTGCGGTTTCATCAATTACGATGACCATCAGTATGTCGTCGGCAACCCCCGCGTTCATACCGGCTTGAGCCTCGAGAACTGCCGGTGGGCCTTCAACATCGGCTATGCGTCCAACTGGCACCCGCTGACCTGGCTGTCCCACATGGCGGATTGCCAGCTCTTTGGATTGGATCCGCGTGGGCATCATCTCATGAATCTGATCTTCCACCTGGCCAACACGCTTCTGCTGTTTGGCGTGTTGTGCCGGATGACCAGGGCGGTTTGGCCGAGTGCGATGGTGGCCGCTTTGTTCGCGTGGCATCCGGCCCACGTCGAATCGGTCGCCTGGGTGGCCGAGCGCAAGGATCTGCTGAGCACCTTCTTTTTCCTCCTCACACTTGGCGCCTACTACGCTTACGCGCAGCGATCCGCAGTCGGCGGTCCAAAGTCCAGGGTCTGGTATGGGACGGCCCTGTTGCTCTTCGTGCTCGGCCTGATGAGCAAGCCTATGCTCGTGACCCTGCCGTTCGTCCTGTTGCTGCTCGACTACTGGCCGCTGAATCGGTGCGCGCCGGCCGAGAAGGACCCGATGCATAAACCGTTCCTCCGGCTGCTTCCGGAGAAGCTCCCCTTCTTCGCGCTGGCCGCGGCTTCATGCGTGGTAACGCTGATCGCGCAGAAACGCGGGGGAGCGGTGGTGCCTATGGAAGTCATTTCCCTCGACGCGCGCGGATGGAATGCGGTGGTTTCCTACCTGCGCTACGTCGGCAAGCTGTTCTGGCCGCACGATTTGGCGGTGATTTATCCCTACGTTTACGGATGGCCCGGGTGGCTGATCGGGCTGGCGGTGGTCTTTTTGCTCGGGGCAAGCTGGCTGGCGATCTTGCTTCGGCGCTCAGCGCCCTATTTACCCGTCGGCTGGTTTTGGTTCCTGGGAGCGCTGGTACCCGTGATTGGGCTGGTTCAGGTGGGGGAGCAGGCGATGGCGGACCGCTATACCTACATTCCCTCTATCGGCCTGTTTATGGTGGTTTGCTGGGCCGTGCCTCAGTTGCCCGGTTCCTGGCCGCTGCGCAGGCCGGCCCTGGTGATGTGTGCCATGATGGCGCTGGCCGCGTGCGCCACGGCGACGCGCCTGCAGTTGCAGCACTGGCGAACTGGCGTCGCCCTGTTCGAGCATGCGCTTGCCGTAACGCAGAGGAATCCCATAGCTCATGCCACGCTGGGGCTCGCTCTGATGGATGAGGGAAAACTCGAAGATGCCGTCGCGCAGTATGAGGCCGCTCTGCAAATCAGCCCAAACTACTCGCTGGCTCATAACAACATGGGGGTGGCGCTGGCGCGCTTGGGGCGCTTTGACCAAGCAATAGTCCATTATCGGACCGCCCTCCAGTTCAACCCAAGGGACCCCGAAGCGCACTTCAATCTGGCCACCGCCTTCAACCCCAGCTATGTGGACACCTACACGCAGGAAGAGTATTCCGGCGATCACCGGACAGATGCCCAGCAAGCCCGGGAACACTACCAAACCGCGCTGGCTCTCAACCCTGGATTAACCAAAGCCTACGTCAACTGGGGGAACCTGGAGCTGGCGGTGGGAAATCCCCAATCGGCCATCCGCCACTACCAGGATGCGCTCCTAATCGACCCCCTCACCCCTCTGGCCCATCTCAACCTGGGGAATGCGCTGGCGAAAACGGGTGCGACCAACGAGGCCATTAGCGCCTACACGAGAGCCGTTGAAATTGAGCCGGGTGATGCTCTAACTCGGCTTCGTCTGGCGAATCTGCTGGCTAGCCAAGCCGAGTTTGAAAAAGCAATCCCGCATTATCAACAGGCAATCAGGCTCGACCCCGGCCACTTCGCAGCCTCCTCCAACCTGGGCAGCGCTCTGGCCAAGCTCGGGAGATATCAGGAAGCTGCGGCGTGCTTTGCCGAGGCCATCCGAATTCAGCCGGGCTACGCGGATGCGCACGTGAACATGGCAAAGCTGCTGGCAGAGCAGGGAGACCTGGACGGAGCGCTCAAGGGGTGCTTCGAGGCGCTACGGCTCCGGCCGAACAACCCGGAGCTTCACCGGCAGGCGGCGCTTTGGCTGTCGCAACAAGGCAAGCTGCAGGAGGCGGCCGGCCAGTTCGCCGCAGTGGCAAAGCTCACGCCTGCAGCGCCAGGCGCGCATTATGACCTTGGCGTGGCCCTGGTCAAACTCGGCAAGAGCGAGCAGGCCGTTAAGCACTTCAAAGAAGCGTTGCGCCTGAAGCCTTCCTGGGTGCAGGCCATAAATAACCTGGCGTGGATTCTGGCCACGCACGAGAAGGAGCAAGTCCGCAACGGACCGGAAGCCGTAAGTCTCGCCACCCGGGCTTGTGTGCTCAGCAGCTACAACGACGCGCGCGTGATGGGGACGTTAGCCGCGGCTTACGCCGAGGCGGGCCGGTTTCCCGAAGCGGTGGCGGCCGCCGAGCAAACTTGCGAACTGGCTCTGGCCGCGGGTGACCAGGGTCTCGCCGAGAAGACCCGGGCGCGCCTCAAGCTCTACCAGGCCGGCAGGTCCTGTCGCGAAACCGGCTCCCCCGCCGCCCAGTGAGCCGAGAGCGGGTGGCGGGGAAGCCTCCTCATGCTACACGCCGCCTGGCCTGCCGGAGCGCCACCAGACAGCCGCCGAGCGCGCACAGCAGAGTCGCCGACGGTTCCGGAACCGTCACGGAGATGCCGTCATACCACACATCTTCCCTGAAGGTTCCCGCGCCGTAGCCCATCGTGATCGTATCCCAGCTCCCGGCGGTGGCGCCTGTAATCGTCCGGCCCAGGACGTCGTCCACGTAAAAGTTGATGGTCGTTTCGTCGGCCAGTCGTTGGATGGTGAACTTGTGCCAGCCCACCGAGCGATCGGGCGCGCCTGGGGCGCTCAGGTTGAAGTAGCCGTTCGCCGAGCCGAAAGTGACGCGCCCCTGGTATTTCGTGGCGTCGTAAACGTCGCCGGGGAGCGTCACAGTCGTGTATTTGCCAATGGCCAAGAGTTGGGTCAGGGAGCCATCCGGAGTGGTGCCGCCGTTGGGCAGGCCCGTGCCGCTGTAGCTCAGCGCCTGCACGTGCCACCGGGAGTTTGAAAACCCAGTGTCGTAAATGTAGGCGGTGAACCAACTGGCACCCGAAACCTCCGGGCCGCCATTGTCCTCAAGCAGGTTGTGATGCATGCGATCCCCTTGCGAGTCGGCATAGGCACTGTAGATGCCCCCGGGAGGGTCGGCATTGGGGCCGACGGCTATCGTCATCGGGCCGCCGGTCGTGGCAGTCCAGTTGTTCAGCGTGCCGGACTCGAAGTCGTCGTGGAAGACGGACCTTTGTGCTGTGGCGCACTGTGTGCAGAGGACTACAGAGAATCCAATCTTCAGAAGTACGGTATGTTTCATAGTTTTCCAAAACCGTTTTGGAGGTGACCGTGGAAAGCTGGAAAGACCCCTGGCTTACGTCAATCAGAATGTCTCCTTTGAATTCTCTCCTTGGGGGGGCCATCACATAAGCTCATGTGAGGCCCCGGAGTTTCCCACAGGACGGTCCCTGGACGGCCGGGAGGCGGCAAAGGAGACGGCCTGCACGGGGAGGCCGGTTCGCCGCCAGGTCGGATTAGCGGACACGGGCAGGGTGCTTTGCTAGCCCCCGTGGGTATCGGGGACTCCTGATGAGCGAACCCCGCCGCACCCGACCCGTCAGATCACCGTCTTTCGGCTAGCGGGCTTCAGTTAATCTTGCAGCCGCGAACGTTAGCTCGCGCCAGATCGTCTCCTGCCCATCCAGTGTGCGCCGACTGACGTCGGCGGCTACGCCATTCCTGAATGCGCTCTAAAGCCGACGCCGGAAGATGTAAATGGCTTCCCGTTCCCGGTCGAAGTTCTCTATGGGCTTGAAGCTTCGCCAGAAGAGCTCCGGGCGGTAAACGCACATCCAGAACTGGTCCAGCGTCGCGACTTGCTGATACGAGAGGCTGGGGTTCCAACCGCGGATTGCGGTCATTGCCCGGCCTGCGAATGGGCCAAAGCCGACAATGAACTCCGGCGGCTCAGCCAGTTTGAAATGAATGGGCGCCAGGTTGGCGAACTGGCCCCGCGGCGGGCTGTCGAGCTGCCAGGCGTAGATCGGCTTGGGCGCGTGGAACATGAGCGGATACATCATGAAGGCGGGCTCAACGAGCACGGACTGGAACTCGCGCACATTCGCGTTGATCCAGGCGGCGGCGGCCATGAACGGATCACCGGGGGGGTGCCGCAGTTCGCCGGCATACGCCGCGAGGCTGGAGCGCAAACCACCCGGTAGCCAGGGACCGCCATGGAGCAGGTTCGTGCCGAAAGCGGCCAGGGCCAAGGGCAGCGCCAGCCAGCGCGCTTTGGCGGTCGCCGCCCGGATCGCCAGGACCCCGATGGCAATGCAGAGCGGGATGACGGGAGCGATATACCGGACGTCGGCCACCCGCGTGGATTCATCAACAGGCTGCGGCGAGAGCAAAGTTTCCAGAGCTACGAACGCCAGCAACCCCAGCGTCGCTCGCCGCAGCCATTCACCGCGAGGCAGCAAGGCCAGCACAGCCCCGGCCAGCAGCAGGAGGCCCACGCCGAATTCACACGTGTTCAAGTCCCGAAAGTTCCACCAGAACAACTTCAGCCGGTGGAGGGGGAGTGTGGTCGAATAGGCGGAACTGATACCGGTTTGGAAGGGATTCCATACGATGGCGATCATGCCGCAAATCAGTATTTGGGGGGCAAGCAGGACCAGCCAGTCGCTTGATTTCAGCGGCTGCCGTCGCCTGCCCCAGACCAGGTAGTCGAGCGCCAGGCATCCGTAGAGCACAACGTAGTTCAAGTAGTTCGCGGCAAACAAGACGCAAGACCACAACGCCAGCCACCAAAGGCTGGCCCGTCGGCCGTCCCGGCGAAGATAAAGGAAAGCAATTACCACGGAGGCCAGGATGGCCACGGCATAATACCGGCACTGTCTGGCGTAGAGGAACAAGGAGACGTTCCCGATCAGCGCCAGCGAGGCAGTTGTCCACGTCCACCAATCCGTGTCTGTTTTATACAACCACCACAATATCAGACTCACACACGCCAAGCCGCACAGGGCAAAGGGCAGCCGAGCCGCCCACGGCCCTTTGCCAAATAAGGCAAAGGACGCCGCCGTCAGGTAAGCCGGCAAGGGCGGTGTGGAGCGGTCGTGCAGGCCGCGCAAGCATAATCCGCCCCGATAAGCAGCCAGGTTGTGCCCCACCATCGCTGTCGTGTCACCCGTGGCGAGAATGCCCTCGGCGCTGAGCGCGGTCAGCGCCTCATCATCCCACAACGCGTAATGCCCCAGCCGAGCAAACAGCAGCAAGCCGGCGGCAGCCAGAACGACCGCCGACAGCACCGCGCGTGCGCCCCGCTCACTCACGGCCAGCTTGAGAACAGCCCAGTGCACCGGGCGAAGGGAAATCAGGACCTGAGCCTTGTCAAGCTGGAACCAAGGCGGCACCAGCCAGCCAGCCCAAGGCAGGCGAGTAACGAGAGCGCCGATACCCACCGCCCCAGCCGGAAGCCCGGCGGCGAGTATTCCAGGCGCAGCCGGTGGTGGCCGGCGGCCAGCGGAATCGCGCGCAGGCAGTAATTGGCCGGCATTACCTCGTAGGCGGCTTGGGCGCTGCCCGACAGTCCGCGCGCCCGCCAGCCCTTCGCGTAGGTGTCCGTGATGAGCAGCAGGCAGGGCGTTTTCGCCTCCGCTTCAATGGTCAAGTGGTCCGTGGAGGAATCCAGCAGCGTGACCGTGCCGGGATCGGCGGAAGGCTGGGGCTCGGGTCTCGGCGCGGCTTCGAGGATGACTTCTTCGCGGGGGTCGAAGGTGGCGTTGGTCAGAGCTGCGAAGAGGGCGTCCCGCTGCGAGATTACCCGGCATCGGGATATCAAATGCAACTGGGCCATGGCGTTGGTGGACGGATAGACGGCAGTCCTGTTCTGCTCCGGCACAAACGTGAAGCGGAGGCGCAGCATCGAGTACAGGCAGTGGCCGCGCGAGAAGGCAAGGTATTGGGACGCCTGGTTTGGATCCCGATCTTGCGTCAGCGCCATCAGCTCGGCGTAACGTCGCAGCGCGCCGGGATCGTAGCCCCAAATGTCTTTGGCCCCTGTGCTCAAAGCGCTGTTGGATGAACCCGCCAGGTTGAGTATCCGGTAATCGCCCGGGCGATCCGCCAGCACCTGTCTTACCGCCGTGTCCGCGGCCTCACTCAAGGCAAAGCGATCCAGCGAGCTTCGCCCGAACCAGAACAGCTCGGCCACCGCCAGCAACACCAGCAGCCAGGGCGCGCGCCGCCAGGCGCCGGCCGCAAACAGCGCGCCTGCCACCACGGCGAGCGTGGCTGCCCCCAGGAGAAGGCTCGCCGAGGCTTGCGCGCCTGCCTGCCCCACAAAGGCCGGATCGCTGTAGGCTCCTGCCGGCAGATAAACCTCATGGGTGTTCTGGACGGCCAGCATGATCTTGTGCCATGTGGTTTCAGCCGGAGCGGCGGCCGCGCCGAATTCGTGCAGCCAGAGACCGCCCCCCGCCAACAGGACGGCGCCGCCGGCCAGGGCGACGCCGAACGCGCGCGGCAGGCGCCGGCCGCTGAGCAGCAGGTCGAGCCCGATGGCGGCCAGCAGCGCAAGAAACAGAGAGGCGAGGAAGATGAACTTCGAGCTGCCGCGGAACTTGTCGAAGCCCGGAACCCACTGGTAGAGAAGCTTGAACAGGGGAGTGTGCGCGCCCAGCGCCAGCACAAACAGGACCACGACCATCAGCGCCGCGAAGCGCCGCCGCTGCCCGCCACCCCATACGGCGCCGGCCACAGCCAGCGCCAGCCCTGTCACGCTCACAAACAAGGACATCTCCCACAGATAACAGCGGCCCCAGTAGGGAAGGCTCTTCATGTCCCCAAAGAACTTTGGCGCCAACAGCGTCAGGAAGTTCTCCGGCGGGAAGGAAAACATCGCCGCGAAATCATACGTCAGTCCGGCGCTCCGGATCGTCTCACCCGATTCTTCCAGGCCAGCCCACAGTTGCACCGCGCTCAAGCCCGCCCCGCCCACGATGATCCCGGCCAAGCCAAGCAGGAACCGCGTTCGCCCCCGGGCCTTCCAACCGCACAGCGCGCCGTAGATTCCCGCCGCCACGCCGGTGTAGAAGACGTATTGCGGATGGCCGGCCAGCACCTGCATCGCCACGGCGAACATCCCCAGCAAGCTCCAGCCGACCGAAGGCTTGGCGAACAGGCCGTCAATGGCCAGGAACACCAGCGGCGCCCACACCAGCGTGCACAGGTTCGGCAGGTGCCCCGCGTAAATATGCAGGAAGTGCGCGCCGCAGAACATGAACATCACCGCCGCCAGGAAGCACGCCAGCGGATGCAGACGGCGATGCGCGGTCCACAGGTAAGCGAATGCGCCGCCCAGGAAGACGTGCAGGGCAATGCTCCAGTTGATGGCTTGCGCCACCGGCAGGATCAGGAATAACGCGTTGCCGGGGTAGAGCAGGGCGGACTGGAAGCCGCCGAAGTAGGGCGCGCCGGAGAATAGATGGGGATTCCACAGCGCCAGGTTGCCGCTGCGCAACTCGCCAAAGCCGAACGCCCGCCAGTGCAGGAACTGACTGAAGACATCCGTGCCGCGGCTGGAGAGCACCTTGTCTCCCGGAGAGAAGAGCACGTCGCCAAACATCGCCAGCGTAAGCGCTCCAAGCGCCGCCAGCGCCATCAGCAACGAACCCGGCGTGTGGCCGTCGCCTGGCGCCGTACTGTCAGCAAAAGCCGGGGGGTCAAAATCGGCCATTGGGCGAATCCGCTGCCGTTGGATGCAAAATATCTGCAACGGCCCGAGCTTGACCAACGGTCGGCTGAAAAGCCAGCACGCTCTGCTTCATTCCCCAGCTCCTATTCTACTCCGGTCGGCGGTGTCAGCCCTTCACATCAGTTGCTTTGAACGCTTCGTGGAAGACAACCTTTCCCTGCGGAGTGTGGCCATCAAAAGACAGAGCGAAGAAGACCTCCGGCGGGTCGCCTGCAACCACAAGTCCGGGCATGTTGGCAAACCCGAATTTCCGGTAGTAGCCAGGATGGCCCACGAGACAACATCCCCGGGCATCCATGTTCTTCAATCGTGACAAGCCTTCCTTGATCAGGGCTTGGCCAATGCCTTGCTTCTGGCAGGCCGGCAACACCGAAACCGGTCCCAGGCCATACCAGTCTCGGGTGCCGTCGGAGATGCGCACCGGAGAGAAAGCAATATGCCCAACCACCCGGCCATCCGCTTCTGCGACGAGCGATAGCGTGAGGGCCTTGGCCGCACGCAGCGCCGCGATAATGAACTGCTCGGTGTGCTGGCTGACCTCCAAGGTCTTGAACGCGGCGATGGTGACCTCCGCAATCGTGTTTGCATCAGCATCGGTTTCGCTCCTGATAGTAATCTTAGGGTGCATTCGTTTCGTGTTTCCCTTACAGGGCCGGCCAGGGCCTGCTCAGCAATTCGGGCGCATGCTGAACCACTGAACTTCGATAAGCAAGACGTGCAGCACGCCCCCCCGGCGCTTTCGGCGAAAGCGGCTACCTTCGCTGAGGGTTGGCGGGGCCGCAGCCCTTTGGTGGTTGAGGCTTGAGGGTTTAAGGCTCAGGGACGGAAGGGACGATTGGGACGGAGGAGACAAGGGGGGCGGTGTTCTGGTCAATGTCCGGCTTACTATTTTCGATGCCGCCTTCCCCGGCATCGGAGCTACATTCCGCCAGCTATGAAATACCTGTTGAGAACCGGACTGATTTTCCTGCTGGCGCCTGTTCTGTTGTTCTGCGCCTTCGGGTTCCTCGCCACTTTCGAGCCCAGCTCCCCCGCTGCACAATGGGCCTGGCGCCTCATCTACTGTGCTGCCGCTTCGCTCGCCACACTTGCCTCCATGAGACTCTGGCGAGCCACGTCCGCTCTGCCGCCGAGGCCATAGCCCCCACAAATGCCTCCGGGCAAAGGACTCCCTCTTCTCGGTCAGTATCCAAAGTGTGTTCATTTTGTTCTTGTGTGTTCTGTATTGTTCTATATTGTATCAGTATATGGAACAGGAAGAATCGCTGCCCAGCCCGCAGCAGTTGCAGGCCGAGGCACAGAAGGAGCCGCGACGGCGTGGCTTGGAAGACTATCACGAGACGATCCGGGTTCTTAAGGAGGAGAAGGGATTCTCGCTAAGGGAGATTGCAGCCTGGTTGCGGGAGCGAGGACTGATTGCTGACCATAATGCAGTCTGGCGCGCCTATTCGAAGGGAATGCACGGCGGCAGTGCTTCGAACATATCAAAACAAAGCGAACGATACGAACAATACCGCAGATCGGATGAGGCTATGCCGTGGTTAAGGGAGGCATAGGCCTCTACTGAGCAGCAGATTGCCCGGATTCCGTCCCTGGAGCCCCGGTTTGTCCGTCCCTCGCAACCGATGATGGGCCATGGCTCCGCAGCCGGAGGCCTCAGCAGATGCGCGGCAGCTGTTCGCCGCTGGACATGTCGAGTATGCGTTGGGCGCCGATGGCGCTTTTGAGGAGGACCTTGGGGGAACGTTGATCGGTCGCTTTGCCAATCCGGCAGGCGCCGGGGCTGGCCGGGTGCGCGCGCAGGATGGCCAGGGCGCGTTCGGCGTCCCGTTCCGGCACAAAGGCGGCAAACCGGCCTTCGCAGGCGACCTGCAGCGGGTCAAGGCCCAGGATTTCGCAGGCGGCGCGGACATCTTCGCGGACGGGAATGAGCTTCTCCTCGACCTGCAAGGCAAAGCCGGCGGACTCGGTGATTTCGTTCAGAACACTGGTCAGCCCGCCGCGGGTTAGGTCGCGCAGGCAGTGGAGCTCGATGCCCGCCCGAAGGAGCTGCAAGACCGGCTCCGCCAGCGGGGCGGAGTCGCTCTCGATGGCGCTCTCGAACTCCAATCCTTCGCGGACAGCCATGATCGCCATGCCGTGCCGGCCCACGTCGCCGTTGACGAGGATGGCGTCGCCGGGCTGGACGCTTTGCGGGCCGATTTTGAGCTGGTGCTCGAGGAGGCCCACCCCGGCGGTATTGATGAACAGGCCGTCACCTTTGCCTTTGTCCACGACTTTGGTGTCGCCGGTAACGATCTGCACGCCGGCCTGTTGAGCGGCGTGTTGCATGGAGGAGACGATCTTCCACAGCGTCTCCATCGGCAGGCCCTCCTCGATGATGAAGGCGGCGCTGAGGTAGAGCGGGCGCGCCCCCGCCATCGCGAGGTCGTTGACCGTCCCGTGCACGGCCAGGGAACCGAGGTCGCCGCCGGGGAAGAAGAGGGGGCGCACGACGTAAGAGTCCGTGGTGAAAGCGACACGCTGGCCGCCGATCTCGAGCACGGTGGCGTCATGCTGCGCTTCGACCAGGGGATTGTGGAAGGCGGGCAGGAACAGCTTGCCGATGAGCTGGTGCATCAGTTTGCCGCCGCCGCCGTGCGCGAGCAGCACGCGCGGGTAGTCCTGGATCGGGAACGGGCAGGAGAGGGTGAAGTCGCGGGGGGTAGTCATGGTTCACGGCGGTAGCGGTAGTAGGCGGCGCAGGCGCCTTCGGAGGAGACCATGGTCGCGCCGAGAGGATGTTCCGGGGTGCAGCGCGTGCCGAAGGCGGGGCATTCGTGGGGCTTGATCTTGCCCTGCAATACCAGCCCGCTGAGGCACTCGGTGGGCTCCTCGACGCGCAGGCCGGCCACGCCGAACTTGCGCTCCGCGTCGAACGCCCGGTATGCCTCGCTCAGGCCCAGGCCGCTTTGGGGGATTTCGCCAATGCCGCGCCACTTGCGCGGGGTGACCTGGAACACCTGGCGGATCAGCTGCTGCGCGGGCTGGTTGCCCGCCTGGTGCACCGCGCGGCTGTATTGGTTTTCCACGACCGCCCGGCCGCTTTCCAACTGCCGCACACACATCAGCACGCCTTGCAGGATATCCAGCGGCTCGAACCCGGTCACGACAATGGGGACGTGGTGCTTTGCGGCGATGGGAATGTATTCCTCCCAGCCCATGACGGCGCAAACGTGGCCGGCGGCCAGAAAACCCTGCACGCGGCGGTCTGGCGCGCTCAGAATCCCCTCCATAGCGGGAGGCACCAATACGTGCGACACGAGCAGGGAGAAATTCTGGAGCCCTTTTTGGGCCGCCTGATAGACGGCCATCGCGGTGGCGGGGGCGGTGGTCTCGAAGCCTACGGCAAAGAAGACCACTTCGCGGGCCGGGTTTTGCTCGGCCAGCTTTACGGCGTCGAGCGGGGAGTAGGTGATGCGCACATCGCCGCCGCCGGCTTTGATGGACAGCAAGTCGGCAGCGCTGCCCGGCACGCGCAGCATGTCCCCAAACGAGCAGAAGATCACCTCGGGCCGGGCGGCAATCTCCAGCGCCTTGTCAATGAGCTCGAGCGGCGTGACGCAGACCGGGCAGCCGGGGCCGTGAATGAGCGTGATTTGCCGGGGCAACAGCTCGTCTATGCCGAACTTGACGATGGCGTGGGTCTGGCCGCCGCAGACTTCCATGAGCGACCACGGGCGCGTGGTGATGCGGGCGATCTCGCGCGCGAGCTTGTGCGCGCCCTCGGCGTCGCGATATTCGTCGAGGTATTTCATTGCGCCGGGGGGCCGGTGGCCGGCGCGGGCGGGCGGCCGGGCGCGCTTTCGTCCAACTCGCTCAGCTCCTGCATCTGGCGCAGGTACTCGAACACTTGTTTGGCCTCCTCTTCATCCACCCGGCTGAGGGCGAAGCCGACGTGGACGATGACGTAATCGCCGAGCTGGGCTTCGGGCACGTAGGCGAGGCTGACTTCCTTAAGGATGCCGCCAAAATCCACCTTGCCGGTTCGCAGCATCGGGTCTTCGCCGCTGATGCTGGTGATCTTACCTGGAATAGCCAGACACATTGCGGCAAGCCTACACTTAATCAGCCGGCGCGGCAATGTCGCCACTGGCAGAACGGCCTGAGCCTGAGACCGTGAGCCGGGCGATCATCGCGCCGTTCGATTATGCGCGGGAGTCTGATTTGTGCCCGCGGCTGGCATTGCTTTGTTCCTCCCGCGCGCGATCAGCCGCCCCAGCGGGAACGGCATCCAGCCCGGCGAATGCCCTTCGTGTCAGGCGCGCTGGCAGCGGGAGCAATAGAAGGTGCTGCGGGCCGCCTGGACCCGGCGACTGATCGGGGTGCCGCACTTTGTGCAGGGGCGGCCCGCCCGGTCATAGACCCGCAAGCGCTCCTCGTAATAGTCCGGCGCGCCGGGTGCGCGGCCGAAATAGAACAGCCCATCGCGCGTGCCGTGGCCCGCGTAGTTCAGGGGGACGGTGCTGCCGCACGCAATGGCCTCGCGGAGCACGACGCGAAGGGCGCGCCAAAGCCGCCTGACCTGGGCTTTGGTCAGGCGCCGCGACGGCAGCGTTGGCGCAATGCCCGCGCGGAACAGGGCCTCGCTGGCATAGATGTTCCCCACGCCCGCGAGCAGGGATTGGTCGAGCAGTCTGACCTTGATCGGCTGCCTGGATCGGCGCAGCGCCTCGCCAAAACACTCCACTGTGAACTCCGCTCCCAGCGGCTCCGGCCCCAGTTTCTCCAGTCCCCGGAGGTCCAGTGTCAGCCGCCCGAAGTAGCGTGTGTCTTCGAAGACGAAGTTCTCCCGGCCCAAGCTCAGCACGGCAGCGGCGTGCCGGGGCAACCGCGCGGTGGCCGGCAACAAGTACATCCGCCCCGTCATGCCCAGGTGACCCACGAGGGTCAGCGGCGCGGCCCGGCGCGCCTGGCGCAGCTTGAATACGAGGTACTTGCCCCGGCGCGTCAGGCTGGTGAATGTCGCTCCGCGCACGGCCTGGGCGAACTCGCGGACGGACAGGGGTGCCAGCACCTTGGCCCGGCGCACACGAACGGCTTGAATCGTCCGGCCATTCAGCAGCGGCGCCAGGTGGCGGACCAACACTTCAACTTCCGGCAATTCAGGCACAAATGGAAGCTAGCTGGATTGGAAGACGGACTCGATTCATTTGTGCGCCCGCAACTGCTTTCCGCCGTCACGAGTGCTGCGCATGGCCACGGTCAATCGGCCCGAATAAATGGCACAAGCTCAATATTTACAGGGAGTTACGTAAATTATGGTCAGAGATGCCCCGGTTTCAGGCCTGCGCGGATATAAGTCGAGCAACGGCAGTGGGTTACGCGGAACCGCACCCGGGATGTCAAGGCTGTATCCACGGTGTGGATACGGCGTGCATACGGCGAGTATACGGTGAGATTCCCGTGGAGAGGAGGGCTGAGCCTCGCTTGCGCCGCCGCCTCAGATCTTGCGGCGGAAGTATTCGATGGTCTTGGTCAAACCGTCGGCCAGCGGCACCCGGGGCTCCCAACCAAGGAGTTTTCTGGCCAGGGTGATATCCGGCCGGCGTTGGCGGGGATCGTCCTGCGGCAGGGGTCGGAAGGTGATCTTGCTGCGAGAGTTGGTGGCGCGGATAATGGCCTTGGCGAATTCCAGCACGGTCATTTCCGCCGGGTTGCCGATGTTCACCGGCCCAACGTGAGAACCCATCATGAGCCGGTATATACCTTCAATGAGGTCCGACACGTAGCAGAAACTGCGGGTCTGCTGGCCGCGGCCAAACACCGTGATCGGCCGATGCTTCAGCGCCTGGCTGACGAAGGCCGGCACTACGCGGCCGTCGTTGAGGCGCATCCGGGGGCCGTAGGTGTTGAAGATGCGCACAATGCGGGTCTCGACTTGATGCTCCTTGTGGTAGGCGACCGTCAGGGCCTCGGCAAAGCGCTTGGCCTCGTCGTAGCAGCCGCGCGGGCCGATGGGATTCACGTTGCCCCAGTAGTCTTCGGTTTGCGGATGGACGAGCGGGTCGCCGTAGATCTCCGAGGTTGAGGCGAGCAGGAAGCGCGCCCCCTTGTTCATGGCCAACCCCAGCGCCTTGTGCGTGCCCAGCGAGCCGACCTTCAAGGTCTGTATGGGCAGCTCCAGGTAATCAATCGGGCTGGCGGGGGACGCGAAGTGCCAGACGAACTTCACCGGCACATCCAGGAAGAGAAACTCGGTCACGTCCTGCTCGATGAACTTGAAATTGGCGTTACCCCCCAGGTGGGAGATGTTGTCCACGGAGCCGGTGACAAAGTTGTCGATGCCGATGACTCTGTGTCCGCGGGCCAGCAAGAGATCCACCAGGTGCGAACCCAGGAAACCTGCCGCACCGGTAACGACGGAGGTGGGCTGGGATTGGGAGGGAGTTTTTCGTTTGTGGTTCATAAGTGGTTTGACGTGTCGGTCTGCCGGGCACCTCACTTTGCGCCCTCGCCGGACAGCACGACCGGCAAGGTGCGAAACAGAATCTTGAGGTCCAGCCACAGCGACCAGTTGTCAATGTACTCCAGGTCCAACCGGACCCACTCCTGAAAGTCGGAAATCTTGTTGCGCCCGCCGATCTGCCAAAGGCAGGTCAGGCCCGGCTTGACGCTCAACCGCCGGCGGTGTGCCAGATCGTAGAACTGCTTGACTTCGTCCACTGGCAGCGGGCGCGGGCCTACCAGGCTCATCTCGCCGCGCAACACATTCAACAGCTGGGGGAGCTCGTCCAGACTGAACTTGCGGAGGAACCACCCGATGGGGGTGACTCTCGGATCGTTGGTCACTTTGAAGACCGGCCCGGTCATCTCGTTCATCGCGGCCAGCTCATGCTTGAGTTGCTCCGCATTGCTGACCATGGTGCGGAATTTATAGAGAGTGAAGGGTCGGCCGTTGACTCCCGACCGCCGCTGACGGAACAACACCGGGCCCGGGGAGGTCCACTTGATGAGCACGGCAATCAGCACCAGCAACCACGAAAGGGAAATCAGAAGCACGAACGATCCTACGAGATCCATCAAGTGCTTCATCATCCGCGGCCACGAGGACTCCGGCGCGGAGCGGAAGACCAGAATTGGCAAGCCATAATAGTCATCGAGGCTGGTGCGTGAGATTTTTGCTTTGAAGAAATCCGCCACCAGCCAGGCCTCGACCCCCTCCAGCTCGCAAGCGCGGATCGCGGCTTCGATTCGTTCGAAATAGGCGTGCTTCGCGCTGAGGATGACGCTGTTGACGGAGTACTCATGCAGCATCTCCACCAGACGTTCCACGGGGGCGGCGCTCAGGTCCAGACGCGCCAGGATTTCCACTTCCTTCTCTGACCTTGCCTTTAGCGCCGTCTCCATTCGGATCGTTTCATCAGGCGTGCCGACGAGGATGACTCGCCGCCGGTATTGCGCCTGGGCCATCTTGGTGCCGGCTAACCATCGCACGATCTCTTCCTTGGCAAACACCAACCCAAAACTGATGAAGCTAAACCAAATCACGATCCAGCGGGCAACCGGAGGGATCTTGAACAAATACATCGCCAGCACCAATCCGAGCGTGGTGAAGCAGCAGCCCTTGAACAGCATCCACGCAGTCGTGCTCCGGGGACAGAACGGTGGACGGGCGTAAAAACCCTGTCCCTCCAACAACAACGGCGCGGCCGGTATCAAAATCAAATAAAGCCCTACATAGACGTCGAATGGCGCGTCCCACCCCCTCAGGCCGAACAGATCAATGATGTCCAGGTTCGAGCGCAACCTGTAAGCCAGCCAGAAAGCCAACGCGAACAGGCAGGCATCCATCAACTGATGGATTTGCATCCGAATTAGGCGATCACGGCGCAGCATGTATCGTTAGGCTTCAGTAGAGTTCAGGCGAGAACAACGAAGATGTTACTGCCCGGGCTTCGGCCGCGGGACCCCGACAGTCTCTTCCGGTCGAGGGACCAGTTGGAACTCGGGCACCAGCGCGCCGATGAGCTTCTTCATCCGTTCGAACGTGGCGTCCTCCGCCCCGGGCGCGCACTGGGCAAAGAAGCTGACTGAGGCCCAGCGCTGCAGGACACCTGTGCACAGAAGGTCGCGGGCCATCCACCACATGCGTTGCCAGTGCCGGGCAGTGTACTCGTCCTCAGCGACAAACCAGACCACGTAAACACCCCGAACAGTCACAGTCCGTCCCTCGGATTTAACGTCCCGGGTGGCAATAAACTTCATCACAGGCAGATCATACGGATAAGGCCGCTCCATGCGCACCTTGGCTTCCGCTGTGGCGCTGCGGTCAATTTGCCACCCTTGTCCTTCCAAACAGAATTCTGTCTTGTGAAGGCTGGTCCGGTCGCTGCCCATCAACACCACGTTCACCGCTGTGTAGAACCCGTCCGGCGCCCGATACAGCCGCTGGCCAAAGCTGGTATCCTGCGGCAGCCATTCAAGCGTAGCCTTGTCCACCTCTACCGCCTCTGACGTATAATCCAGCGCCCGCTCGGGCAGTTCGACCTGGAGCCGCTGGCTGCCGGCAATGGGGCTGGTCTTAACAGCCGGCCGCCCCAGTTTCTGGTTCGCCTGCAGCCTCGTCAGGACGCTCGCCGCGCCTCCCATCAGACCGAGCGCCACGATCAGGATAATCCACTTTTGTTTGTTCATAGATGCCCGGATCCGTTGGGTTGGACCACCGCGGGCGGAGCATCGGGCTTTGACTGGTTCCCGCGCAGCCAATGCCCAAGCAGCATCAAACCCGCAAATGCGGCCACATACGGCAACAGGCTTAGAATTCCGAACGGCCCGCCATCATGCACGTAGGTTCCGGCCTTCTGCCCCCCAATCTCCGCGGCAATGATAATGGTCAGCATGCGCAGGGTATTCCCTATGATCGCCAGCGGCACCGCCGAGACCATCAGCACGCCGCGCTTCCACCACGACCGGAATGAGAGCATCGCGTAGATGATCGCCACCGCCACAGTGGCGAACAGGCTGCGAATGCCGCTGCACGCCGCCGCCACGTCATACTGATAATGGCCCGTCGGATCAATCAGCGCGGTGCCCACTCTCAGGACGTCAATTTGCAGGATGAAACTCGCAATCAACTCCACCAACCGGCACACCAGCAGCCGCATGGGGAATGTGACGGATACCGCGGACCACCCCAAAGGCACGCAAAATGCGAACAAGCAGAATGGGAAGAAGCTGTCGCGCAGCCATTTCGGGCCCCAGACCAATCCGGTCAAACCGTAGATGCCGGTAAACAGCGCGACGATTGAGATGCGCGGTTGCTGGCCCATGTATCCCAACACATGCAGCGCCAGCGCCAGCGCCACCAGCAGCAGCCCGGGCCACCACATACGCAGTTGCAGGGCCAGTAGTTCTTTGCGTTTCCACCAGAAGAGCGCAAGCACGACGAAGGGAATCAACCTGCCGCGGCTATCGTCGGAACCGCTCGTGTCTTCGCTCCCGTAAACGAGGTGCATCCACTGCAGCAGCGACGGGGTCGAGATATAACCCAGTGTGGAGTTGCCCAGGAAATGGAACAAAGCCAGCCAGGCGATCAGCAGGACAAAGAACAAGCCCTTGTTCGGCAGCCGCTGCCAGCATTCCAGGAATTGAATGCGAAAGTCCTCCAGGATCCCGTTTTCCGGTTGGTTTGCCATGTGCGCGTTAAGTCGAGATTATTGGATACCTGATTCGCCGATCCTGCTCAATCAATTATTCGGGTTCGCGGCGGGCCTGCTCGCATACGTAGAGTTCAAAGCCCGCGATGGCGGGGATGGGCCGCACCGCTCCAGCGCTGGCATAGTAGGCCGCAACGATCTTGTCCGGTTCCGTAACGTGATGCCGCCGCCCGATGATCAGCGCATCGGGAACCGGCGGGAACGAGGTGGTATGCGCCTGGGTTGGGGGCCGCTTGCCGGCGAGCACTTGCGGGTGGGCCCGCAAATACCACTCAACGGACAAACTCAGGTAGTCAGGCAGAACCGTCCACGACTTCACGCTGGGCTGGTTAGCCACCAGCCACTGCGCCACCGCGCGCGCATCAGCTTTCCGATACGCCGGGCTGTAGAACCATTGCGCATCCGCCCACAATCCCAGCAGCAGCACCGCCCCAAACGCCAGGCCGCCCATACCGCGCGGATTCACGCGCCGACTCAGCACCGCGGCCAGCGCCAGGAAGCCCAGCAGCGCCGGCAGTGTATAGCGGATGTTATAGGGGAATGAGAAGATCAGCGTCGTAATGGACACGAAGCCGAGGTTCAGGACGACCAAGCTGGTTTCTTTGCCTCGAACCAGTGAGCGGAACTCAAGCCCATAGGCCACCGCCACCAGTGCCAGCACGCCACACAGTATCCCGACCTGGACGAGGTTGCGCGACACAGCCCCCATAGCGCCATGCGACTGGATGTCCGTGATGGATGGGCCGAAGGAATATCCCCCCACAAACGTCATGAAGGTGTAGCCCAGCTCCAGGACAGACCTCGATCGCCCGCTTTCCGGCGGCGGCGGATACGACCTGAGCAGCAACGCTCCGCACACCACGCCGAGCGTCACAACATGCACGGTCAGGTCCCGGAAACGCCCCTTCTCGCGCCACACGTTCAACCCATGCCAGAGAGCACAGGTCACCGGGAAAATGACGGCCATCTTATGCAAGGCGATTGCCGTCAGGGCGCACACGAAGTAGATCCCCCACCACCACGGTTTGCGGGATGCCCGCGCCAGTTCGTAAACCAGCAGGGTCAGCAGCCCAAAGAACAGCATGGTCGCATAGGCCCGCACCTCCTGCGAATACCACAGGTGCAGCGGATTGATGGCCAGCAGCAGGCCCGCCAGCAACGCCGCCGGCCACCGCCGGCGCCAACAGTACACCACGCCTATGAACAGCGGCACAGACAGTCCCCCCGCCAGGGCCGACAGCCCGCGCGCCCGGATTTCAACGCCCTGGTCGGCGTCACCCAGCACGGCTCCCAGCAGGAGAAAATACCCCGGCAGATAGACATTCTCCGAACCGCTCTCCTGGGTCATCTGCGACAGGGGCTTCCGGGAGGTTTCGACGGAAGACACCTCATCCGTCCACATAGACTGGTTCGAGAGCCGATAGAAACGCAGCGCAAGCGCTACAAGTGTGAGCAGAATCACCAACCCGATGACTACTCTCCGCTGGTGCACGCTTGTTGACGGTGTGCCAATCACATTATTGCGGGTTAATCCGGAAACCGCACGAGAGACCAATTGCGCGGCCCCTGGCTGACAGTCATTGTCGCCGTGGTCGTCGCGACCACTTGCGCCCCGGTCCTCGCCTGCCAGGCCGCCAGGGTTGTGTTGTTTTCCAGCAGGTTTGCTTCGCCGACCACCGCATACAGAATCTGGCGGCTGCGGATTTGTTCCAAGGAATCGCTCAAGAGGATGTGCTTTACCCGCCTCGAACCAAAGGGCCGCCACAGCGAAATGTCAATGTCGTCACAGGTGCCCACGAATCCCACCACGGACAACCCCGCTGGCAGCATTGCCCGCACGCCAGCCAGGGTATCGGAGCGCACATCGTAAACGCTATAGACCGTCAGGGCCCTCTTAAGCAAACGCTGGTCGGGTTTCCAGGCCACCAGCCTCGATAGGATGGTCTGGGCCGGCCATAACGGCCGTCCGGGCGTCAGTACCAGCACCGGCACGGCCAGCAACACGACGCCGCAAGCCATTACCCGCCACCAGCGGCGGCGGACGATCTCGGCTTGCCGCGCGCTTATCAGCAGCAACGGCAGCAGCAGCGCGTAGTAGGCCGAGATGAGACGCCCGGCGTCCACGATGCCGGACTTCATGCAGTAGGCCAGCAGCGCCCCCCACGGCGCCACCACCAGCAGCCACCGCAATTGGCGGGGGATGAACCGGCTGCCGGTCCATGCGCCTTGCGCCTTAGAGCGGATGAGCCAGGCCGCCAGCACGGAAATCACCACCAGCCAACTGATCCCAAAACCAATGCCCGTGGTATCTTCGACCGGCATTTCCCCCAAGCCGAGATACCCCTCTTCGAAACTCCGGTCCATTCTGCTGGTTATCGCGGGCGGCACGATGGACCGCGCCGAGTGGTTCCACCAACCCGCCTGTGGAAGGAAAGGTGGCACGAAGTTCTTGGCCAGCAGCAAGGCGTTGCCCCAAATCCCTACTACCGGGCTTTTCATATCCATCCCCGTCTTCTCCATGTTCAGCCCCGACCAATCGCCGCAGTAACGCATGTTCAACGCGGCCGTAGGGAGAAACGAGACGGTGGCCCCCAGCAGCACTGTCGCAAATGTCATCGCTGGCCGGCGCAGCAGCAGCGGCACCAAACCCAGCACGACCAGGCCGCACGGCAAGAGCAGGGGCAAGTTGGTCGCCTTGGCCCCGGTCAACAGGGCCGCCGACAAGATGGAAAGGCATAAGTCCGAAAGCCGGCGCGACTCCCAGGCGCGGAGACCAAAATCCACCGCGGCAAGCGCATAGACTGCTGGGTAGGCGTCATTGCCCAGGCTGCCGGCCTGCAGGAGGAAGCTGTAACCCGTCGGCAGCAGCCACATCCACCACCAGGCCACCTGCCGTCGCACTCCCAACCGCGTAAGCACACTGTAGGTCAGGCCAGGCAGCAGCAGGAACGAGACGAAGTTGATCAGGAACAAGGCACGGTCTGATTTCATGAACAACAGCACCGGCGCGCTCAGCCATTCAATGCCGCAACACCGGAGATTCATCCGATAGTTGGGGGTGTGAATCCAATGCCAGTTCCCCTCCGCCAGCCAATGCAGCACGCGGGGGGTTCGATACGACATCGCCGTATGATTGGACGGCGGGTAGAGCGCGCCGCCCAGCAAAACCAGGAACGCCAGCCCCAGAAAGCACGCCGGTAGCCATCGCCGAAATCGCACCCGCGCCTTCCGCCAATTGAACACCGGCTCCGCCACCACCCACCGCAGTTTCCTGCGCCCCAGCCAGATGCCAATGGCGGCCACTACGGCAAAAGCCGCATACCCGGCCCGATTCAGTTGCCCCAAGGCGGACAACCCCCATCCCGCCACGCTGGCGAGCACCGATACCCAAATCCAGACCCTGACCAATGGCAGAAACGACATCATTGAAGCAGCGCGCCTGACGGTAGGGGCGCCCCACGCGCCAGTCAATGCCCGTCCTCCGCCTCCCCAGGCATGCCCCTCAAGCCAACGCTGCCAGGATAGCTTGTCAGTGCGGTCAGGCTACGGTGTGGTTCCCATGGGGGCCGACCCCCATGGGAACCACACCGTAACAGAACCATATTGTCACCGTAACCCCGAGCCAGAGGTGCCGGGTTCGGCGGGGACTCGAGAAGGCAGGCAATCAGCATCACTGTCCAAAATTTGGACACTGCGCAGGTTAGAAGTCGGAAGGGCCTGTCCGGTGTTGGCTAACCCTCCCGGCGACCCGACTCGCCTCTTCACATCCGGTCATCTCCTCGGATGAAGCGCATCCGTCGTAAAGACCTTACCCTGCAGCACTACGACGTAGAAATCGTAGCCGTTGCTACGCCCGAAAGCGAGCGTGGACCTCCAGAACTGAGGCCTGACAACAGGTTAGCCGCAGGCGGAAGCTCTTGTGGTGCCAGGCCCCCGCTCCGGGGCGCTACCGCGCTGCTATGAAGTTCCCCGCAGGACGGTCCTTGGACGGCCACTTGACGGCCAGTCGGACTTTGAGGGCCTCCCCGGCAAACCCGGGGATCTCCCATTCATCCAGACGCGCGGGCACACTCATGTGTTCGGTGGTGCGGGGAAGTGCTTCCGGAGCGCCTCGGCGCGGAAATGGAAGATCGCTTGGATGTCAGGTCGCACGAGCCAGCGATGCGTCAGGGAATCCAGCGGCACGGCGTAACGCACATGGTCCCGGGCCAGTGTGCCGCCATCACGCGGCTCGAAGGAGTGCTCGTGAATCCACTGGCGATAGGGGCCGCGCAGTTGCTCATCCACAAAGCGATGCGGCGGCTGCCAGGCGCTGATGCGCGTCCGCCAGCGAACGGTGATGCCGCGAAAACGCAGCCGGTAATCAATCAACGTGCCCACGCGCATGACAATCGGCCTTGGGGTGACAATTTGAAAGTGCAGCCATGGCGGGGTAATGGCGTCGAGATTCGCCGCCTCGGCGAAGAACGGAAACACCTGCGCGGGCGGCAGCGGCAGCCAGAGCTCAGCGTGGAAGTCGCGGAGGCGCATCGGTCAAATCCGTCGCCCAAACTCGGCGAGGTAACGGCGCATGTCACGCAGCAGCACGGCGTCCGGTTTGCATCGGAGCACCATGCCGTCCAGATACATGAGGCTGCGTATGATGGCGAAGATGCCCTTGTCAAACGTCATCCCGGAGTGTACGCCAAGTTTAATGGTCTGCATCATTTTGCGGGTAAGGCTCACCTGTGCCACGGTGCGACCTTCGAAGTCGGCGTACAACTCCAGGAACTTCTGCTTGAAGGCTTCAAAGGCCTCGGCAGTGAGTTCGCGCCCGGACATACGGTTCAACGCCGCCGCGCAGAGCGGGTAATCGTACTCCGAAAGGGCGGCAAAGAACTCAAAAAGCCCATGTCGGAGACGGGGACTGACGCGGCCGATGTAGCCCGTGTCAATGAAGCAGAGCTGGTCGCCGGTGCGGAGCACGTTTCCAGGGTGCATGTCACCGTGGAAAGTGCCGATGCAGAACATGAAGAAGCCATGAATGTGGAACAGTTCGAGCAGCGTTTCGTAACGCAGGTCTCCCGCTTCGAGCAACTCGTCGAAGCTGCGGCCGGGGATGTAATCGGACACCATGACGTTCTCGTTGCATAGCGGCTCATGGACACGCGCGAACGCGAGGCGCGAGAGGTCGAAAGTGTCGCGATGCTGCTCGTAGATAGAGCGCAGGGTTTGCTGCCCGGCAGCCTCGCGGCGCAAGTCCAGCTCGCTTAGGGTGTATTCTTCGATGTCACCGAGAATGCCAATGGGATCCCCTACTTGGCGAATCTTGGGATAGACAAATGTGGCCAGGCGAAAGAGCCGCTTGAGGCTGGCCACGTCTGCAATGAACTGTGAACGGAGGTTGCGCTTGACAGCCTTGATAACGACGGATTGGCCGCTTCTGAGCGCCGCGCGATGCACCTGGCCGACGGAAGCGGAGGCGAGCGCGGTTTGTTCGATTTCGGCAAAATGGTCAAGGAACTCCGCCCCGGCGGAGGCGCGAAGCAAGCTCAGGAAATCGTCGGCAGGCAACGCGGCGTTTCGGCGGTAGAGCCTGGCGAGATGCTCGCATTTCTCGCGGTCGAGGAAGTCTATTCGCAGGGCATGAACCTGGCCAAGCTTCACCGCAAGGAGACCGAGGCTCTCAATCCAATCGAGGTCGGGTAGTTTGCCCCCGCGGCTGTAGATTGAATGAACGAGTCGGCCAAACTGAACCCAGTTCATGGCCAGGGGGGCTAAACCTTCGTGTTCTTGGAGACGAATGAGATGCCGTAGCGGCGCGAGATGAGGTTTGCGGCAATACGGCCGGACTCGTAGATCGTCGGCAGCCCGCTGCCCGGATGCGTGCCGCCGCCGACCAGGTAACAGTTGTCCAACTCCTCAAATCGGTTGCGGGGACGGAAGTAGAGCATTTGCCCGAGTGAATGGGCGAGATTGAAGGTCGCGCCGTACTGGATGTTCATGTCCTGCCAGGTTTGCGGCGTGAAGATGACCTCCTCGCGGATGTGCTGGCGCAGATCGGCCATTCCAGCGCGTTTCTCCACCGCGGTGACGACGCGGTCGCGGAAGTCCGCCGCTTCCTTGGCCCAGTCAATCTGCGCCGTGCGATTGGGCACAGGCACCAGGACGTAAACCGAGGAGTGGCCCGGCGGGGCGAGCGCGGGATCAGTAATACTGGCGTTGCGGACGTAAAAGGAGATGTCCTCCGAAAGCACCTTGGCTTGGAAGATATCGCTGATGTTCCGCTGGTAATCGCGGGCGAAGAAGATGGTGTGGTGCGGCAGGTCGTAAATCTTGTCGAGGCCGAGGTAGAGCATAAAGGTCGAGCACGAATAGGACCGCGCGTCCACGTTATCCGGTTTGTACTTCCGCAGCACGCCGGGCGGCACGAGGTTCTTCATCGCATAGCCGAAGTCGGCGTTGAGCACGGTTTCGTCACCCAGGACGCGTTCCCCATTTGCCAATTGGACGCCGCGCACGCTGCGGCCTTCGAGCACGAGCTGCCGCACTGGGGTTGCGAGGCGGAGGTTTGCGCCAAGTTCGCGGCAGACCCTGGCCATCGCCTCAGAGATTTCACTCAAGCCGCCCATCACGTGATAGATACCAAAGGCGTGCTCGACATAGGGCAAAATGGCGAAGGCGCCGGGGCAATCCCACGCGGACATGCCCAGGTACTTGGATTGGAAGGTGAAGGAGAGTCTGAGCTTGTCCTCGCGGAAGTAATCGCCCAGCACACTGATGAGCGACCGTCCGATGGATAGTTTCGGCAATGCGCGCAGCATGTCTCTGGAGAGATACTGCATCACAGAGGCATAGTCTTTCTGGAGGCAGGGGTACATGCGGTGGAAGCGTTCCTTCTCCACCGCCATGAACTTATCGTAGCCGGCACGGTTGCCGGGGAAATGGGTGTCCAGTTGCCGGAGCATTACCTCGCGGTCGGTTGTCGGTTCGAGCCCGACGTCCTGGAATTGAAGCCGATACATCGGCTCGAGCTTCACGCATTTCAGGCACTCGTCGATGTGCCGGCCGGCTTCCTCGAACACTTCGTCCAGGATGAACTTCATCATCAGGAACGTCGGGCCAGTATCGAATTTGTAGCCGTTGCGCACGATGGCAGCGTTGCGGCCACCGACGTGCGGGTCCTTCTCGAAGACCGTGACCTTGAAACCTCGCGCGGCCAGGAGCATGGCGGCGGTCAGCCCACCGGGCCCAGCGCCGACGATTATGATGTGCTTCTGCATATTGCTGTTCTTCATAGGCTGAGGTTGGAATAGGCGAAACGGGCAGTGCTGGTTAATAGTCGGCTAAATCCTGGGAGCTACTTGGCCGGGCCCACGATTGAGGCTCGCAGCGACCGGAGATACGCGACCACGGCGAGAGCGTCGCTGTGGCTTAGGCGATATTGCGGCATGGGCGGCGACGATTGCTTGCCGTCGGGTTTGATGCCGGTTTCGAAGTAATGTGCAGCCTGTTCGGAATCTGCAAGTGACGGGAGTCCGTCAATCGCTGGAGCCACTGCAGACCACGGCATAACCCTTGAGGGTTTGAAGGGGAGTTTTGAACCCCGAAGCCAGCGTGTTCGATCTTGCTTGCCTCTCCAGTCGCGCTCGGTGTGGCAGTCCGCACACAGGGCCACGCGTTCCACGAGATACCGGCCTTGTTCCAGGCGGTCTGCAGGAGCGGTTGACGAAGGGGGGATGCCTTCGGCAATCGCCCAGACGGCCAAAAGAACCGCGGCTGTAACTGACCCGGAAAGCAGCGTTTTGCTTTTCATAGGTTTTGGGTTGCCTGCTGGGCAAGTCTAAGGCACGTACAGGGAAGACGGCGGGTTATGCTCCCTACAACTGATTTGGTCTTGCGCGCCGCGCGTAGTCAGCGCTGCGCGGGTGAGAGATAATTGGCTTTCAAGCCCACCAAACATGCCGCCATACTGCCAAAAGGCAGCGGGGCGTGTCAAAAGGTCGTTATTGCGGTTTTCGGGACGCTGACAGGGGGACTTTGAGTTCTGCTGGCCCAGACGGTAAGAACGTTCTCGTGGTCAGGGATCGGATCGAAGCAGGCTGGAGACGGGAGACTGCTGGCCGGAGGAGGAGCAACCCTGTCGCCGCGACCCTGGGGATGAGATTCGGTCGCTGCCTCAACGAGGCCGTTCGGCGGCGGCCCTGAGCTTGATCCGCACAATCTCACTGGGCCGCCAAAGGCGCATGCGCGGGCCCCACGTGCCGGTGCCGCGGCAGACGATGACCGGCATGCCGGCCACTTCGTGGCGCCCGCCGAGGAGCGGATACCTCAGCCGGACCAGATAGCTGAACGGCCAGAGCTGGCCATTGTGGGTGTGCCCCGAGAGCATGAGCCCGGCGCCCAACCTCGCGGCAAGCTCCGCCTGCAAGGGGGAATGCGACAACAGAATGACAGCGCCGGGCGGACGCGTCGCCAGGGCCGATTCGATGGAGTGCCTGTTGCTGCCAAACTGCCGTCCCGCAGTGAGATCGTCCACACCGGCAAGCACCAGACCCGAGGCCGCCTCAGCCCAGGCGTCCCGCAGGACGGTGAAGCCGGCGTCCTGGAACAGGCGAACGCACTGCTCCTCGCCCGCATAATATTCGTGGTTGCCGGTCACAGCCCAGACCCCCAAAGGGGCGCGAAGCTGCGCGAGAACCGGGCGCATCGCTTCCACGCGTTCAACGTTGCCGTCCACGACATCACCCACGACCGCCACCAAGTCCGGCCGCAAGTCGTTGACCCGACGGACCAACCGGGTCAGCCAGCCCTTGTTAATCAGGGTGCCCAGATGCAGATCCGAAATCTCCACCAACACCAGCCCATCGCGTTCCGGGGGAAGCCCGGCAAGCCACACTTCATAATCACGCAGGACCGGCGGCCGAATCCCTTGAACCAGTGCCACGATTGACAGCAAACCCGCCGCGACGAGCGCCCATCCGGGTATCCGGGTCAGCAGATTGGGCACAAGATAACCTCCCAGGGTGACCACATCCGCAACGAGCAGCACCGCAAAGAGCAGAAATAGAATGCCAATCCAGGTGGCTCCGGCAATTTCCAGCGGGCGCGCCGCGGCATCGAGCTTCCAGGAGTAGAGAATCCGGGCAACCGGGTAGCTGGCCCAAAGCGCGATGGCGGCCGCAATCAACATCGGACGCGAAATCTGCACCGCCAGCCAGGGAACCGAGGCCAGCCGCCAGAACACGTAAAGGTGCATCACTCCCCAGATGGTGAGAATGATGGACAGGAACAAGGTCATTTGGCCTGTTGCGCCCGACTGATGGCTCTCTTCTCTCTGATGCTCAGGGAAATCAGGTCGCCGTTCGCGGCAAGGTAAAGCACGATGTCGCGACGGCGGGCTTCAACCGCGTAGAACAAGGCCGACTTGTGGAACCGGTCACGGGCCATGACATCGGCCTCGGCCTCCACCAGCAGGCGGATGCTCTCCAGATCGCAAAGCCGCGCCGCGAGGATGAGCGGGGTCCGGCGGTCGCCGTCCCTGGCATCCACCGTGGCGCCGTGTGCGAGCAGGGAGGCCACGCACTGGCGGTGCTCGCTGTCCAGCGGGCCCGCAGCGGCGCGGAACATCCCGAGCAGCGGCGGCAGGCCGTTGGTGCTACGGCGATTGACGTCGGCCCCGTCGGCGATGGCCGCCTTGAGCAGCTCCAGGTCTCCACCCCGGATCGCCCGGAGCAGGGTCTCATCTGCCTCCTGGGCACGCGGCCCCAGGGCTTCCGCGCCTGCCACGGCCAGGATAGAGATCCCTAGAATCACTGCCACCAGGCATGCCCTCCATCCCAGGAAAGAGCTCTTCCTGGCGAACCTTGACGTCCGGCACTGTTTGGGACAGAGAGAATGCCCGCCCTCCCCAACGCGCATCCCGCCGCCGCCCGGTTCGAGTTGAAACTTCACACCCTCCTGTTAACGCAACCGCGCGGCTTCGACAAGCGACTTTGAGGTTCACGCATTGAATCCGGGCGGGCCGTCTGATGTAATAAGCCCATGACGGTACTCTCATGGCTGCGGCTGCCGGAAAAGCGGGCTCAACTTTGCGGCCGCTTGCTGCTCGGGGTTGCGACCATCTGGGCGCTTTTCCGCCTGGCGCGTTCGCTGCGAATCCTCTTCGACGCCTCGCATGACCTGAACATCTACTACTCGCTCTGGTTCCTCCTATGTCACCGCGACTACGCGGACATCGCCTTGAGCCAGGCGCTTTATCTGCCGCACACTTGGCTGGTGTTGACCCCGTTCTTTGTCCTGGGCTGGCCCGCGGCCCGGCTGTTGATGCTGCTGCTCAATGTGGCGTGCGTGTTCTACATCTGGTGGCGGCTGAGCCGATTGGCGGGCCTCCAGGGCTTGCGGCGGTGGCTGCTGCTTGCGTTCTTTTGGAGTTGGTTGAGCACCGGGTTGGTGATCGGCCTGGGCAACCTGGCGCTGATTTGCGTGGCGGCGGCGCTGGCGGCCTTTCCGTTCACGTCCGCCACAAACAGCGCGTTTCTGACGCTTTCCGCCATGAAGCAATCGCTGGTATTCCCGATCTACTTCCAACTCCTGTTTAAGCGCCCGAAAGCCCTCGTGCTGCCGTTCGTAGTGATGGCGGTGTGCGGAGCGGCAATGCTGTTTTGGACGCGACTTGGTCCGGCCGACCTGGCAAGAATGGCTGGGGGATCATTGGATACAGTCCAGGCCTGGACAGAATACGACCTCGTCTCGCTGCGCCGGCTATTCCGCCCCTGCCTCGGAGATGGAGCGGCCCTGTCAGCGGTCGTCTGGGCTGTGTGGTTCGCGCTGTATGGGGTTGTCATGTGGCGCATCAAGGAACCGCTGACGCAACTGGCGGCGCTGCTGCTGCTGGGACTGCTGCCCATCTATCACCACGAATACGACTTGGTGGCGGCTGCGCCGGCCCTGGCGCTGTTTCTGCGGCGCGGTTCCCTGGCCTGGCCCACGTTGATGACTCTGCTGCTGGCGGTCAACCTGGTCTTCGTTCCCCGCTATATTCTGCCCGCCGGGCTTCTGCGAACCGCCGCCGAAGCGGTGGCTTCGGTTTACAATCCACTGCTCGTCCTCGCTTGTCTGGGAGGATTGGTGTGGTTGGAAGCGTGGAAGCCGCACTTGCCACAGGGGTCCGCCGGTTCCGGTTAGGGCCGCGCGCCGCCGCGAAGCCTGGTCCAGGAGCGGCCGCGCAGGCCATCTCGCAGCAGGTAGAAGAGAAAGAGGGTGTTGTAGCGGAAGTACCGCGTGGCGAGCCGGCGCGGCTCCGAGCCCAGCCTGTAAATCCACGTCAGGCCCAGCCGCTGCATCCAAAGCGGGGCGTCGGGCTTCATGCCGGCGTTCACATCGAAGGCGAAACCAACAGTGAGGATGACACCGCGCCGCAGCCGGGGCTTATAGCGCTTCACCCAAGCCTGCTGCTTGGGCGTGCCAAAGCCCACCCAGATGAAATCCGGCGACAGGCGGTTGATTTCCTCGATCACCACTTCCTCGGCAGCACCCTCCATCCGTCCATCGGGCGCGCACTTGCCGTGATAGGCGCCGACAAAGCGGACTCCGGGATTGAGTTTGGTGAACGCGGCACGCAGTTGGAGGCCGCAGGCTTCCGAACCGCCGAGCAGGTAATGGGTGAACTCCCCCGACACACCGGCCAAAAAATGGCGCATGAAGGTGGGACCATAGACACGGTCGCGCAGGCGCGCCCCCGCCAGCCGCAGGCACCAGATCAGCGGCATGCCATCCGGCGGGAAGGCGTCATATACGCTGGTCAGGTCGTGGAACCAAGGCTCGTGGCGCCGCATGGTCACGATCTGAGTATTGGCGAAGTCCAGCGCCACACAAGCACTGCCACGCGCCCATAGGCGGCACTGCTCCCCCAAGCTGTGGTAGTCGGTCAACAGCAGCGGCGTGCCCAGCACTTCGAGCGCAGTCATTCGGAGCGAGGGTTCAAGGGGCCGCGCGGACGTTCAAGAAAAAACTTCTCAGCCGCAGCGTTCCCGGGTATGTTGAAAGGTAAACTTGTTGAGAGCCATATTCACCGGGCGGTTGTCCCGAATCGCATGAAGCTGCTGGTTTTCGCCCATACGCCACCGCCGCACCACGGCCAAAGCTACATGGTCCAGCTCATGTTGGAAGGCTTCGGGGGAAACCGCCGCCGGCCGAACCAAGCGGCACCCGTCCCCAACTCGCCCGGCCCTTTGAGGATCGAGTGCTATCACGTCAATGCACGCCTTTCGCGCAAACTGGAGGATATTGGAGATCTGCGCTTCAACAAGTTGCTCCTCTTGCTGGGTTATTGCTTGCAAGCCATCTGGTGCCGCTTCCGCTACGGCGTCACCAACTTCTACTACATCCCCGCCCCAGGCAAACGCTCGGCCATCTACCGGGACTGGCTGGTCATGCTGCTCTGCCGCCGGTTCTTCAAACGGGTGATACTGCATTGGCACGCCGCCGGCCTGGCCAAATGGCTGGAGTTAGTGGTGACGATGCGCTGGCGCACGTTGACCTACTGGCTGATGAAACAGGTTGACCTGAGCATCGTGCTCTCTAAGTACAACCGCGCGGACGCCGAGAAGCTCTTCTCGCGCCAAATCCGCGTTGTCAGCAACGGCATCCCCGACCCCTGCCCCCGCTTTGCCGACGAGGTCTGGCCCCGGCGCAAGGCGCGCTTTGCCGCCCGCAGAAAACTCCTAGCGGGCCAGGCACTCGACGCCACGGACGCCGACCACACCGGCGGCGAGCCGCAATTGGTCCGCATCCTCTACCTGGCGCATTGCACACGCGAGAAGGGTCTATTCGACTCAATGGACGCGGTGGCGCTCGCCAACCAGCGCCTGCGCCAGCGTCAGGCCGCTGTTTCCCTGCGCTTGATTGTGGCCGGTGGCTTCGTGGCCGCCAACGACAAGACCGAGTTCGACCGCCGGCTCGCTGAACCGGGAATCGCCGATATCGTCCAGTATCTCGGCTTTGTGTCGGGCGAGCAGAAGCATCAGTTATTGCGCGAGGCCGACTTATTTTGCTTCCCGACCTATTATGAAAACGAGAACCAGCCGGTGAATCTGATCGAGGCCATGGCCTTCGGACTGCCGATCCTCACGACGCGCTGGCGATCCCTGCCGGAACTGTTTCCCGTCAACTACCCAGGCCTGGTCAGCATCCGCTCCCCGGAGCAACTCGCTGAGGGCCTGCTGGCCTTGCTGACCACCGAAAGCGGCGAAGGCTTCCGCGACATATTTGTTCAGACCTACACCCTGGAGCGGCACCTGGCGGGCCTGGCGGAAGCGTTCACCCAGGTCGAGTCGGCCCACCCAGCGGCCATGCCCGCCGCCGCAATCGGTTCGCTCCCAAAGTAGGCCTGCCACGACCTTGGACGTTTCGCCGACTCCGCCATGAAGCCTAGAAGAATCAATTGGATCGCCAGCGACCTTTTCCGCAAGTTTAAACGGCACTATCTGGAGTGGTCTGCCCGGCTCACGGGTCAGCGTTTCGCCTGCCGCTGCCTGGCAGGCGAGTCTGAATACAATCTGACGATCAATTGCGACTTAACTGTCTCGTGCACCTGCCAGGATTACGACGGCTCCGGCCACCTGGGCGACCTGAACGAGCACTCCTTTAAGGAAGTGTTCTATGGCCCCGTCGCGCAGCGATTTCGCGAGGAGCTGGCCAAAGGAAAGCTGCCGATCATGACCTGCGCGCGCTGCGGCGATTTGCAGCGCGTACCAAAGTCGCGGGCGCTCGAACAGCCCCGCCTCCCCTATCGTGGCATGCTCCTGGAGAATACCGTCCGCTGCAACATTGACTGCATCGGCTGCGACCGCCAGTCCGCCGCCCGCATCCGCAAGACCCTCCAGATGGACCTCGAAAAGCTGTCGCGCATGGCCGACCTGGTCCATGAACTGGGCCTGGAGCAGCTTTTCTATCTCAACCTCGGCGAACCGTTCCTCTCCCCGAACATCGGCCCGGAACTGTCGCTGCTGCGCCAGAAGAACGCCGGGTGCCGCATCGTTATTTCCACCAACGGCATCGTGCTCAACACCGATGCCAAACGCGAAGCGGCGCTCAACGCCAGCCTCATCTACTTTTCCATCGCCGGCATCAACGAACCCATGCTCAAGAAATACGAGCACCACGGCAACTTCCAGAAGGCCTATGACAACCTGAAGGCGCTGGTAGCCTACCGCAATGCCCGGGACCTGACCCAGCCGGTGCTCGAGTGGAAGTATCTCCTGTTCAACTGGAACGACCACCCGCGCACCATCGAGCAGGCTATCCAACTGGCAAAGACGGCGGGCGTGGATATTATCTCCTTCTGGCCCACCCACAACCCCTTCTACGGCTATTCCTTCCGCTACGCCCTGGGCGGCCTCAACCGCGTCGGCGTCAAGTGCTGGAAAGGGCGCGAGGTGGACCTCCGCCAGAGGTAGGGACTTCCCGCCGAGTCGTCCTGTTTCCCGCGGCAGGGCGGGCGCCCGCACAGGTCCTTGGCCTTATCGGATCACAGAAGGGGTGGACTTGCGCAAAAGCTCTCCCCCTCTGCCCGCTCAAATCTTCCAGGGCGTTAAGACCTTTGTGCCGGGCGAGAACTTCACCAACCGGTACTGTGGCCAGGGACAGCAGATGACAGCCAGTTTGATGTCGCCGCGCTGCTGCAGCACCGCCGGGTCCTCCAGATGCTCGAACTCGTGCAAGCTTGGTGCATTGGAGGGTTTGGCGCCATAGTCGTGCACCACCACGCGGTAGCCGCTGCGTTTGAGTTGCTGGGCCAGAAACAGCCCCGCCGCCTCCTCGGTGATATAGGTGTCCGGCTTGTAGGTCAGTCCCAGCACCGCCACTGTGTCGCTCTTGGTCACCAGCCCTTGCACTTTCTCGAACAGGTCCAAGTTCGTCCGCTGGTTGACTCGGTCCGAAGCCTCCGCCAGCGGTGCTTCCAAACCCAGTTGCCGAGCGGTATAGGCCAGCAACCGGTTGTCGCGCGGGAAACACGGCCCGCCATAGCTCAGGCCTGCCCGGAGATACTTCTGCCCCACCCGGCTGTCACTGCCGATGGCCTCCAGGATATGGTGGATGTCGGCCTTGGGGAATTGCTCCGCAATCATCCGCAACTGATTGGTAAAGCTGATCTTCATCGTCACGTAGCTGTTCACCGAAATCTTCGTCAGCTCCGCGCTGATAATAGACATCCGGGCGATGTTGGGCTTGTTTTGGTTGTACTTCTTATACATCTCCTCCAGCGCGGCGCCGCTGGCCGCGTCCGATTCCCCGATCAGCACCATGTCCGGCTCGAGCAGGCCCTTCACCACGTTGCCCAGCGCGATGAATTCGGGATTGTAGCATACTCCGAAGTCCCGTCCGCAAACCCCGCCCGTCTCCCGCTCCAGCATCGGGATCAGCACTCCGTCCACCGCCCCGGGAGTCGTTGTCGAACTGCATACGAACAAGTGGCCCTGCTTGCCCTTCTCGCGCACCGCCGACGCGACCGGTTGCATTGCCCGCAATAGAAATTCGTTCGAAAAGCTCCCGTCGGGCAAGCTCGGCGATGGCGGGATGAAGAACGTCACATCCGTGGCCACCGCCTCCCGGTAATCCTGCGTGGCCCGCAACCGCGTGCGGCCCGCCGTGATGGTCTCCGCCAGCAGTGGCTCCTCCACTGGCGGCTCGCCTGCGTTGATCCTCCGCACCTTCTCGGCGTCAATATCAATCCCCACCACCTCAAAACCACGCTGAGCCAACGTCGCCGCGATGCACGCGCCAAGCTTGCCCAACCCGCATACGGAAGCTTTCAATAATGCTCTCATGAGATCGTCCGCTTACCGTAGGGGATGCCCGGCTAACGTCAAGCGCGAAGCCGCGCTCGTCAGACAAAAAGCTTTCCTTGGGGCATAGCGACCGCTATTGCTTCCCGTGGAATCCGCTCCGCGCGGTCACGTGCCGGGCAGGCCTGAAATCGGCTGCCGGTCCGGGACGCGGAGCATCATTGCTCAATGCCCGGCCAACCAGAAATCAGCCAGTTGGTCACTGCCGTCTTTCGCGCGTGGCAGCAGGCGAACATCAATTTCCTCGTCCTGCGCAACTACGAAAGCCTGCCGCATTTCACCACGAATGACATTGACGTGCTGGTGGACGCGGCCCAATTGCACCAGGCTGAACAGGTCCTCCGGCATGCGGCATCAAAGGTCGGCTTTCGCCTGCATAATCGTGTCGAGTTCGCCACCCTGGCCCTCTTCTTGTCCAGCCCGCAAACCAATGCCCAGGCTCATTTTGACCTCTTCACCTCGTTGAAATGGCGTGGGTTTGACTACCTGTCTTCTCAAGGATTCCTCCAGCGTAAAGTGTGTCGGGACCTGTTCGCCATTCCGCACCCGGCGGATGAAACCGCGACCAAGTTGATGGCCTCGCTTATCTACACTGGCAAGGTCAAGGAGAAGTACAAGGCGGCCATCACCGCGGGCTTCAAGGCACAGCTCGATCTGACGACTGAACTCCTGGCCAGAACCTACGGCCGCGCGCGCGCCCGCTTTCTGGCCAGCGCCTCCGCACAGGAGGATTGGACCGCGATCGAGGCTGCCGTCAGCGCTTTGCGGCGAACATTGGTCCTCCGGCAACTGACCCACGCGTTCGCGCGCACGCTCAAGTCCATGCTGGCCGACGCGCGACGGCTGGCGGGGCGGTTCTTCCGGCCACCGGGTTTGACTGCAGTGCTCTGCGGCGCTGACGGCAGCGGAAAGTCCACGGTTGCCAGGGCCGTCATGGATGGGCTGAACGGAACATTCCCCCCGGCGAAAGTGCGCCATTTTCACTGGAAGCCGCCGCTGTTCACCGCGGGCCGCCAGGCAGCGCGCGGCCCGGCCGTAGATCCCCACGGTCTGCCACCGCGCAACGCCGTGCTTTCGCTTGGCTACTTCACGTTTCACTGGATCGAGTTCCTTCTTGGCTCGCATCTGCGGCTCCGCCCTGTGACCTTCCGGGGAGGGTTGGTTCTGATTGACCGTTATTACTACGACTTCTTTGTAGACCAGCGGCGTTACCGTCTGCGCGTGCCGCCAGCCATCGTCCGCCTAGGACATTTCCTCCTCAAGAAACCTGACTTGGTTGTGCTGCTCGACGCACCGGCGGAAGTCTTACAGCGCCGCAAGCAAGAGGTCGCCCTCGCTGAAACCGAACGCCAACGGCTGGCTTACCGCAAACTCGTCCAGGGGCTGCCCAATGGGCACGTTCTCGATGCCGATCGCCCCCCTGACAAGGTTGCCGCCGACCTGAATCGCATGATCCTGGATTTCATGGCGCAGAGGACCACCATACGCTGGGCCAAGCGGAACGAATGACGCCAATGCCACATAGTTCCTGGGAAGACCTGTTCGCCGCGCCAGAGAATCAGGGACGGGCCGTCCAAATCGAGTTGCGGCTCCTGCGAAAAGGCGGCCAGCCATTCTTGGTGCTACCCTCGCCTTCCCGCGCCGCGGCTGCCACCATGGATCTTTATCCAGCGCAGACGCCACGCGCGCGCGCAGCCCGGGCTGCGCTGCGCTGCTTGCTGACGGCATCGGTGCCATTCGGAATCCAAAAGACCTCCCTGACACTCTCGCCCTCGGATCCTTTTGTGCAATTCCTCGCCTCCTTCGCCGGGCAGCCAGCGCCGGCGGTTCCGACCTTGGGTATCCTCGCGGGTAACCCAAACAGCGCGGGGCAACGTTTCCTGCTGCTTGTGTTCAATGCCAGCCAAAGGCCGGTCGCCGTGGTAAAGGCGGGCCTGAGCCAGCACGCGAAGGCCCTGGTCGAACAGGAAGCTTCTTTCCTCGACGCGGTTCCTCCAAACACCGCCGGGGTTCCCCGGCTCCGCTCCCGGTTTGAGTCCTCGCGACTCCGGGCGCTGGCGTTGGACTTCTTCCCGGGCCATTCACCACGCCCGCGGCAGGACGCCGCCCTGCCGGCTTTGCTCACCTCATGGATGCACCCAGGTCGAGACATCCCGGTGACCAGTGCCCCGGAATGGGAGCGGCTGGACCAAGCTGCGCCTGCAGCCCGCTTGCTCGCGCCTTTGACCAAACGACTGTGCGGGCGGAAGGTGCATCCGGCCATTTGTCACGGGGACCTTGCGCCGTGGAATATCAAGGTCTCGCCCACCGGTGTCTGGACAGCGCTCGACTGGGAACGCGGCAGATTGGCCGGCATTCCCGCTTGGGACTGGTTCCATTATGTAATCCAAAACAGCATCCTGGTCGCGCATCTGAGCGCGCCAGCTCTGGTCCAGCGAATCGAGAAGCTGCTCGGAACTGATGTATTCCGGCATTACGCAGCGCAGAGCGGCATCATCGGGTGCGAGCGCGAGCTGGTCCTGGCCTACCTGCTCCACACAATCGAGGTCATCAGACCCTCGGAAGGCCTGGCGGCGGCAAGGGAACTCCTAAGAGCTCTCAGCGCGCGCTGGAGCATATCCTGAGTAACTGCCGCTGTGAGGCGGCGCCGTGCCGTGTTCAACGCAATTTGCTGCTCCTGCCCTGTGCTGCCATGTCAGCCAGCGCGCAATGCCCGGGCCAGGAATCCCTCCACCTGCTTCCACACTTCTTCCACCGACAAATTGGCCATGCAACACGGCACCGCGAACCGGCAGTAGTCCGAGCATGGCTTGAATGGGCAGGCCTTGCCCTCGATCCACGCGGCCGCTGGATGCAGCGGCGCGAACCACTCCGCCATCTGCGGGCCGAACAGCGTGAACGTCGGCACCCCGCACGCCCCCGCCAGGTGCCCCGGGCCGGAATCGTTTCCGATAAACGCCCCGGCCCGGTCCGCCAACACGAACAGATCCGCCACCGTGCGGGGCGTCGCCACCGTCTTCTCCCCCGCCGCCAGCCACCAATCCCGCTGCTCCGGATCGCAGGCGACCTGCACCCGGAAATTGGCCGCGCGCATCCGTCCGACCAGGTCGCGATAATGTTCCAGCGGCCAGACGCGCACCGGTTGGCCCGCCCCTGTGTGCACCAGCACTTCGCCTTCGGGCCGCATCCGCGGCAACACTATCGTCTCGCGCCGCGGCACCTCGAAGCCCAACGCCCGCGCCATGACGCGCCAATTCTCGCAACGATGCGCGCCCGGCTCTGGCCGATCCAGCGCTTTCGCCAGAATCGCCCGGCTCCCCCAACGCGCAAATCCCAGCCGCGTTCTGGCCCGCGCCAGCAGCAGGAGCAGATGATCGCGAGGGTCGCCCCCTCCCCCCGCTCCCCTTCGCGCCGACAGACCAAAATCGAAGCGTGTGACGGCCAATCCATGGAGCAGCCGGATCATCTTTATCCAGGGCCAGGTCCAGAGCCGGTACTTGTGCTTGAACGCCGTCCACGGCGCCACGAACGGCACCACCTTGACCTCCGGCCAGAACCGTTGCTGCAAATCCATCGCATACGGCTTCGCCAGCAACGTCACTCGATATCGCTGGCTCGCCGCCCGCAGGAAAGGTGTGGCGATAACCAAATCGCCCAGACCCCAGAGTTCGATCACCAGGAGCTTCGGTTTCACAGCGGGCCGCGGGTGGTCAACTCATGGTCGGGCGAACTCATGGGCAAGTCATACACTTTCTCGAACTTAAAATAAAGCCAACTGCCGAGCGGAATCACCACCGCCGCCGTCACCAGCCCGGCCAGCACATCCACCACGTAGTGGTAGCGACAATAGACGGTCGAAAGGCAAAGAAGGAAGGCGACCGCCAGATGGGCGTAGCGGATGCGGCGCAAATAGCGGAACGAGAAGTACACCGTGCACAACGCCACCGCCACGTGGCTGCTCGGAAACGCAGCGCCCGGCGCTTCAAACACGCGGTAGATCCACTTCATAATCTGGAAGAAACCGCCGACCTGAACTGCCTCGGGATAAGCGTCCGTCCCGGCCAGTTGCTGTGCAGCCTCCGGCAGCACATAGCCATCCACCTGCCGGAAGAACGCCCGGGACCCAATTACGGGCAAAATGATGTACGTCAGGTAACAGAAATAGAACAGAAAAGAGACCACCGACACGTAGTGGAAGAACTGCTGGCGGCTGCGCAGAAACAACGCGACCCCCACCCCGACGATCATGATATAATACGAGAAGTAACTCGCATAGAAGAGCTCGCTGACAGCCAGCCAGGGCAGCCTTTCCATGAAAAGGACACTGGGCTGGCAGCCGAAGATCTGCTGCTCCCACTGGGCCACCATCGGATCGAGGAAGTCCTTGAAGAACATGCGGTTCAGCAACCCGGTCTCGCAGAAGAACGCCGTATAGAGCAGCACCGGGTAGAAGTGGCGCAGGAAATCCAGCAACCAGCCCCGCCGGCTGCGGGCGTGCGCCTGGATGAGGCAATGCACCACCACCAACCCGGCTGCGTGAGCCCCCACCAGACTCGGCCAGTTCGGCACAGTGGCGTCGTGAAAAACCAGTATCAGCGCTCCTACCAGTGCGATGTAGGCTTGCGTCGCGTAGTCAACAAATGTGTAGTGCGTCACAGCCAGTTCTGCTCCCGATACCAAAGCAGGGTTTCCGCGATGCCTTGTTTGAGCGTGGTGGCGCAGAGGCCGCCGACTTCACGCTCCAACCGCGTGGGGTCGCACACCCAGCCGGGCGCGCGCAACTCGGCGAATTTCTGCAGGCTTAGGACGCTGGGTTGGCCGGTCAGGCGCGACCAGCCTTCCCGCGCCAGGCATACTGGCCAAAGCATCCAGGTGGGCAGCGGCAGCGGCAGTGTCCAGACGTTCATCTGCGCGGCCACTTCATCCGCCAGGGTGCGCGCGGTCACCACTTCCCGGCCCGCAACAAAGTAGGTCCGGCCCGCCGCGGCCGCATGGGTGAGGCAGGCCACGACCGTTTCCGCCAGGTCCTTGGCGAAAACCAGGCTCAATGCCTGAGTTTCGCACAGTCTGGGCAACACGTGCTTCCTCACCGCGCGGAACAACCGCAGGAATTCGCCGTCGCGCGGACCGTACACTGCCGGCGGCCGCAAGATGACATGCTCCGCGTGGCAATGGTTCCTCACCTCCAGTTCGCCCGCCAGCTTGCTCTTGCCGTACTCGGACACCGGCGCGGGAGAGTCTTCCTCGAGCGCGGGCTTTTCCCGCGGGGCAGGCCCGGCGGCGGCCAGGCTCGAAATATGCACCAACCGCTGCACCCGGCCTTTCTGCTCGTTGACGGCTGAAACCACCTCGCGCGTCCCAGCCTGGTTCGCCTCGTAGAACCCGGCGATCCGGCCTGCGCGCGTCGCCCCCGCGCAATGAATAACGTGAGTGATGTCCGTCATCGCCCGCCGGAGGCTTCCCAAATCACCGATTGAGCCCGGGCGCACCTCAACGTCCGCCAGGTGCCGCGTGATAAACCGGTGGTTGCTGCCGGGCCGGAGCAGCAGGGCTGTGGGCAAACCGCGCCCGCGGAGGCTATCGAGGATGTGACTGCCGACGAAGCCGCTCGCTCCTGTGAGCAGGATCTTCAATTAAACCAGGCCGAGCTCCTTGCCGACCTTTCCCAACTTGTCCAAAGCGAAATCAACCTGATTGTCAGTGTGCGTCGCCATCAGGCTGATGCGGATCAACTCCTGCCCGGGCGCGACTGCCGGTGAGACGACCGGGTTGACGAACAGGCCCTCCTCCTGCAGCCGCTTGCACATCCTGAAGGCCAGCATCAAATCGCCGCAATAGACCGGGAGAATCGGCGTCTCTGAGCCGCCCAGGTTAAAGCCCAGGCTGCGCAGGCCCTGCTTCATGCGGTGCGTGTTGCGCCAGAGCTGCGCCACCCGCTCTGGCTCGGCCAGCATGATCCGCAGCGCCGCCAGCACCGCGGCGGCATTCGCCGGGCTCATGCTGGCGCTGAAAATCAGCGCCCGCGAGTGGTGTTTCAGGTAATCAATCGTCTCCGCATCCCCGCCAATGAAACCGCCCAGGCTCGCCAGCGATTTGCTGAACGTGCCCATGATCAACTGGACCTGGTCGCTTAGCCCGAAATGGCTGGCCGTGCCGGCGCCGTTCCGGCCCAAAACGCCAATCGCGTGAGCGTCATCCACCATGATGGCCGCGCCGTGCTCCTTCGCAATGCGGCACAGCTCCGGCAACTGAATGATGTCGCCTTCCATGCTGAACACTCCGTCCACGGCAATCAGCTTCCCCGCTTCCGGTTCGAGCTTCTGGAGGCGGTTCTCCAAGGCCGCCATGTCCTTGTGCGCAAAGCGCAGGAACTTGCCCTGGGAGAGCAGGCAGCCTTCAACAATACTGGCGTGATTGCTCTTGTCGCCCAATACGTATTCCCCTTTGCCAACCAGCGCGCTGATGACGCCGAGGTTGACCTGGAACCCGGTGCTGTAGAGCAGCACGGCTTCCTTGCTGACCAGCCCGGCCAGGGCCGACTCCAACTCCAGGTGGATATCGAGCGTGCCGTTCAGAAAGCGCGACCCCGCGCACCCGGTGCCGTACTTCTCCACCGCCGCCTGCGCCGCCTCTTTAATCTTCGGATGGTTGGTCAGGCCCAGGTAGCTGTTGGAACCCAGCATCAGGACCTTCTTGCCCTCTATGATGACTTCGGTGTCCTGCGCCGAAGAAATAGTCCGAAAATAAGGATATAACCCGATCTCACGCAACTTGGCTGCTGCCTTGAACTCGCGCGCCTTATCCAGCAGGGCGCAGGGCGGTGGAACCATCGGCACCTTCCGCCGCACCGGCCGGTTGTTGGCCTCCCGGACAGCCGCCGGGCGGGGCAAGGGATAGATTTGCGGGGGATTAACCCGGTCTCCTTCCAAAGTGGAGGCTTTGTCGTGGTAAATCATAAACAGGCAAGGCGTTCTGCTGCGCAATCAACTCAGCCGTTGACCGGCCGCTTCGTCTGCATAATCCATAGCCAGCAGCTTGTTACAAACTCACCATTCATTCTCATATCAAATACTGGACATCTACGCAACCAACCCTTTCCACCGTTCTCCGGTCCTCCTTTTACGCTTAATCCCCGCGCTGGCAAGCACTAATTTGACTCCAGCAACTTCCCCAACAGCCCGCCAGCCTCGCACAGCCGACCTGCCCGGCGCCTGGCCCGCCCGCAGACGGTTCCGGCTGCTTTTCCCTATTCGATGGCGTTTTGGACTTGCCAAATCCCGGCGCCGTGGCGACCTTGACCCGCGCTGACACCGGCGGAACACTGCCGGTTCACGGCGCGGGAACGATCATTTCCGGCTTCTGGCGCGCGCTTAGCTCAGTGGAAGAGCACTTCCTTCACACGGAAGGGGTCGCAGGTTCAAGTCCTGCAGCGCGCACCAT